>CAZQWP010000157.1:0-3978 GCA_964597005.1 uncultured Methanosarcinales archaeon
TATATTCGTCCTTATGCTATCTGTCACACTCCGGACTTTTTAGTTAATTAGGAAGTAAGTGTATTACCCCCAATTAAGAAATCAAGAAAAAGTGGTTCAGAGGCGTTCCACAAAAGTGGTAAGGAACAAGCTTTTTTATTACTGGATTTCTGGAAGTGGTCTGCATCGGAATCAAAGCAGCAGGCAGACATCTATGTTTTCTGTTTATTGAAGCACAAAATACAAGAGACAATCGACCCTCTAAACACTGACCAGTGGGATTTTTTCATTCTACAAACGTCTGTCCTGAATGCTAAAGTTGGAGAACAGAAAAAATAAATTTGAACTCTTTAAAAAGATTAAATCCTATCCATGCAAAATATGAAGACCTTTCTTATCAAATAGAAGAGTTAGCTGGAACCATCCAGACTTGATTTTAGTATGTTGAAAACTTTGTTGTAGTCAACACCTTCTACCATTACGGATTTTTTGCTGTTCTTTGACCCGCTTGTGATCGTAATATTTGAAGTGGTTATGCCAAAGAGTTTTGAAAGGTTCTCGATCAATTGTTCGTTAGCTTTTCCTTTCTGGGCGTTCTGGCTGAGTTTCACTTCCACGCGTTTTCTCCATTCGTTAAAACCGCTGGGTACGCAGATGGATCTTGAACCCGGAGTCACCTCAAAATCAATGACAACACCATCTTTATACTGTTTTATAGCATCCTCTAAAGGCATGTTCATGACCCCCACATTAGTTAACAGGAGTTGCAATCTTCGTGACGTTCAAAATATGTGATAATGCTGTAACCCGACGCACTAACTCCGGGATATCATCCTATGGAATTTCCGCTGTCCGTCCCAGTTTCCCTCGTGCCGGGCTTTGTCGCATTATCATATGTACCGCATTGAGGTTGTCTGTACAATCACAGAAAGGCTTTGCCAGTGTCTCATGCAAGGACCTTACAATGCGCCTAACATTTATATAAGAGATATTGTTATATAAATGTGTTCTTATTTGCAACAAACATGGATTTAAGGTAATGCTTCAATGATAATTTGCAAGGTTAAACAATAAGTACCATTTCAACCATTATAGCCATTATTTCACGATGTCATGCCCTGTGAACGAACAATATATGGAAAACTGCTTCTTGGCTCAGAATTTGATGTAGTTGAAGGTTATATCTGTGTCAGGAACGGCATAATCACAGAAATTGGAGAAGAATCTTCAAAAACGGACAATATAATAGCACCGTGTTTTGTAAATTCTCACACCCATATCGGGGATTCTGTGTACAAGGACCCTCAGCTTGGAATTTATGATGGTTTCAGGCTCAAACACGACCTTGATTCGCTTGTTCGCCCGCCAGATGGTCTAAAACACAAGATCTTGCAGGATACGCCATATCGCGTTCTTGTGGAGAGTATGAAGGCTACGATTTTAGATATGCTTGCGACCGGCACGTGTGCGTTTGCTGATTTCAGGGAAGGTGGTGTGGTCGGTGTCATGGCATTGAAAGAAGCGCTGGAGGATCTTGACATCGATGCCGTAATACTGGGCAGGCCCAACAGAACTGAGCCCCCGATCAAGAATGTTCTGGAAGAAGTGAACAGGGTTTTAAGGGAAGCTGACGGGCTCGGAATCAGCGGAACCAATGATCTGGACATGGAAATAGTTCAAAGCATCAGTGAACACGTAAAGAAACAGAAGCGGTTGTTTGCCATCCATGCCGGGGAAAAAAACAGCTCTGACATTGCCAGTGCACTTTCGTTGCATCCTGACATATTAATACATTTAACAAATGCGGAAAGGGGAGACCTTGCAATAGTAGCTGATGCCGAGGTTCCGGTTGTAGTTTGCCCACGGTCTAATTATACAACAGGTGTGGGTATGGCACCCATTGCAGATATGCTGGAAGCTGGCATCACTGTTGGAGTCGGAACTGATAATGTGATGTTGAACTCAGTCAATATGTTCGCGGAGATGGAGATTTTATCAAAGATATTTGGTCTTGCTGACAGACAAGTATTTAAAATGTGCACGCTTAATGGGGCAACATTATTAGGACTTGATGATACTGGTTCTATAAAAAAGGGAAACAAGGCAAATCTGATGATACTCAATGGAAAATCCAGCAATCTGTTAGGTGTTAGAGAGCCACTGAGTGGGATTGTAAGGCGGGCAAGACCAGACGATATTCTATCTATTATACACGTGTGAGTTTAACGGAGAGGGACACATGAAAAGTGAAATGTACAAAAAAATTTTGATTGCAACCGATGGGTCAGAACCAAACAAAAAAGCAATTTCATACGGCATCGAACTTGCAAAGCTAAGTGAAGCAAAAGTGTATGCTGTATTTGTGGTTGATACTGCCTCATTTGCTTCAATACCCATGGATACCGGTTGGGAAATGATGTATGAACTTCTTCAGAAGGAAGGCACAGACGCAACCCGTCTAGTAGAGGATGATGCAAAAGCTCTCGGTGTGGATGTAGAGTCAGCAGTGATTGAAGGACATCCAAGCCATGAGATAATTGAATTTGCAGAAAATAATGACATTGATCTGATTGTTATGGGCACACTGGGTAAGAGCGGACTGGACAGGTTCTTGCTTGGAAGTGTTGCAGAAAAAGTTTCAAGAAATGCTAAGGTGCCTGTACTTGTGGTACGGGGAAGTGCTATAGAAGACTGATTTTGTTAACATGAAGAGGTTTGGAAAAAATGCCAAAAGACATAATTATTGAAGAGATAATGGTGAGAGATGTTGCATGTGTATCTCTTCCAGGTTCTAGAGATGAAGTCCTGAAGATATTAAAGGACCAACGCATTTCTGGGGTACCAGTATTAAAAGATAACAAAGTGGTTGGAATCGTAACTCGTACTAATTTACTTAAAAATCCTGAAGAGGAACAACTGGCACTGCTAATGACCAGGGATCCGGTGACTATTGCACCTGATTCGGACATTACGGTTGCAGCAAAATTACTTGTTGATTACAAGATACGAAGGTTGCCGGTGATGGATAATGGATATCTGGTGGGGCTTGTGACAGTAGCAGATATTGTAAGTGCCATAGCTGATTTGGATATCACAGAACCCATTGGACAGTATCTAAACAATGGTGTTGTATCGGTATGGTATGAAACGCCTCTTCCTGTGGTTGCAAGGAACATGGAACTTAGCAACATAAAGGCAGTCCCTATTCTTGATTCAGAACTGGAACTGGTCGGGATCATATCAGATCGTGATGTCATAAATGCGAGTATCATTGAGGATACTGTGGAGATGTCTGATATGTCTTCGGGTACGGATGATGACGCGTGGACATGGGAATCCATGAGAGACACTTTGAACATCTATCACAGTGTTTCACGAATCAAAGTTCCAAATATTCTTGCGAAAGATGTGATGGTTAAAGACCTTATCACAGCTACTTACATCTCGGGAGTAAGTGACTGTGCGCGCAAGATGAAACGCGCCAGGATCGATCAGATGCCTGTGGTTAATGCAAATCAGAAATTACTGGGACTGCTAAGGGATCGTGATCTACTGAAAGCGCTCATTTAATATCGAAATTAGTAGAGAGGAGCAGCTGGGAAGTTGCGTATCTGGTTGGTTGTTTCCGCGGTTTTTGTTTTTTTTATGCATATCGCTAGGATGCTACCGAGCCTACCCTTATTCGAGTTACGTCTAGACACACTACCCCGAAGCTGAATCGGCTTTTTCTTTTTCAATCGAGGGAGACCTTCCCCCTCCTGAACAGAAAATAGTCCTTGATAGTTACAATTCTTCATATCCAGCATCAGATGCCGGCATTACGATCAATGGTGAGACAAAACTGCATAGTGGCATTCTGGATGAAACAACGATCATCGAGATAGATTCCCTGACATATGGCGCAAATTCAGTATCAACTGCCTCCTCCAATGCATTCCGGTTGACGGTGAACTACTCCACGCTTACGCATGGAGCTTCTTGCTTCATTCTTTGAACCAT
>CAZQWP010000158.1:0-3974 GCA_964597005.1 uncultured Methanosarcinales archaeon
ACAACTTGTAGTTACTTGTAAGAATCTCCATGCGTAAGCGTGGAGTAGTTCAAACTTTAGTAGATCAAACAATAACCTTTATGTAGGTTATGTCTATAAAAACACAACGATTACTATGACGCGCAATATTTTAATGATAACAACGATATTTGCAATACTTCTTGTCGCATTTTCAGGCATTGGATGTGTTGACAACACGGATAATGCTGATGAATCACAGGCTGTGTCAGAAGCTGAGAATGCTGAAAACACTGCAACTGAGACGCAGGGTATTACAGTTTTAAAGATATTCCACGCGGGCAGTCTCACAGTTCCTTTTCAAGAACTGGAAGCCAGCTTCGAAGAACTTCACCCTGGGGTGGACGTCCAGCGAGAACCTGCTGGCAGTGCAGCGTGCATCAGGAAGATAACAGAACTCGATAGTCAAGCTGACATACTGGCTTCTGCGGACTACAACCTGATCCCAAAAATGATGATACCGGATTTCGCAGACTGGTATGTGGCATTTGCCAAGAACCAGATCGTACTTGCGTACACTGATGACAGCAAATACAGCGATGAGGTAAATCAGGATAACTGGTATGATATTCTCAGAAGACCGGATGTAGTCTATGGTTTCTCTAATCCAAACGATGACCCTTGCGGCTACCGCACACAGATGGTAACCCAGCTTGCTGAGATGCACTACAACGATGACCAGATATATGACGACGTAATGGCTGCCAATGTGGCAATGACAGTTTCCAGTGAAAATGGCACGTACCTCATAAAGATGCCGGCATCCGAAGCCATCAACCCAAACACTGAGAAAGTCATGGTTCGCAGTATGGAGGTCGAACTATCATCAGCACTTGAAATGGGAGAGATCGATTACTTCTATATATACCGAAGTGTTGCAGTACAGCACGGCTTCAAGTTTGTGGAACTTCCACCACAAATAGACCTGAGTTCAATCGAGTATGCCGATACCTACAACAAAGTTCAACTCGAAATGGCAGATGGTAATGTGGTAACAGGTACACCAATTGTATATGGAATAACCGTTCCCAAAAACGCACCTCAACTCGAACTTGGAGTACAGTTTGTGGAATTTGTGCTGGGTGAAGAAGGACAGAACGTGTTCAAGAATAACGGCCAGCCTCCAATCGTGCCTGCAATCACCAATGATCTGGATAGCGTACCTCCAGAACTGGTACCTCTATTAACAGAGTAAAGATTGAAAAGGTTGCAAAATGAATAAGATACCAGGCAGAGAACAGTTTAAAAAAGCAATAAAAACTGACCCTCTGATGGTATCATTCTCTTTTTTAGCTCTAATACTGTTACTTTTTGTTTTTGTGACGCTTTTCTATATGATCATAATTCAGGTAACATCCGATTTTCCAGGGCTGATTGCTGCGGCTAAGAACGAATCAGTCATAAGATCCATTAAACTCTCCCTGTATGCGGGTTTGCTCTCAACTATAGTTTCCTTTCTGGTGGGTGTACCAGCTGCATATATCCTTGCAAGGAAGGAGTTCTTTGGAAAACGTGTTGTTGAAAGCATTCTTGACATACCGGTTGTAGTTCCTCACACCGTGGCGGGAATTGCCCTTCTTACGATATTTGGGTCAAGAGGTTTGTTAGGGGAACCCCTTGGATCGTATATACAGTTCAGGGATGCCCTACCCGGAATTGTCGTTGCAATGGTTTTCGTGTCAGCTCCTTTTCTTACCAATTCCGCAAGAGAGGGTTTCCAGAACATTGATCCCAGAATTGAAAACGCTGCACGGTCACTGGGTGCTCCTTTATGGAAAGCATTTCTTCTTGTAACACTCCCAATCGCATCCCGGCATCTACTCATCGGTTCGATCATGTGCTGGGCGCGGGCGATTAGTGAGTTCGGGGCAGTGGTAATGATTGCATATTATCCAATGGTGGGTCCCACACTGATATACGAACGTTTTATCTCGCACGGTCTTTCGGCATCAAGACCAGTTGCGGTTTTGATGATACTTGTTACCCTTACAATATTTATTGCGGTCAGGCTTATATCCGCAGGCTGGCGTACCTATGATAAGGATTAAAGATCTGAACCGGAAATGGAAGGAATTCACGCTGGAGGACATTGACCTTCATGTGCGTGAAGGGGAGTATTTTGTAATACTGGGACCGTCGGGTGCAGGCAAGACGCTGCTTCTTGAGGTCATTGCCGGTTTCCATCCACCGGACCGTGGGGAAATATTCTTTGGAAGCAGAAATATTACTGAACTCGCTCCTGAAAAGCGCAATATTGCATTTGTGTACCAGAACTATTCACTTTTTCCCCATTTAGATGTATTAAAGAATATTGAATTCGGGATGCGGATGAGGGGGCTTAAGGACCGTGCCCGGGTTGAGAAAATGTCAGAGTATCTTAACATCTCATATCTCTTTCACCGGAATATCTATACGCTTTCAGGTGGCGAGCAACAGAGGATTGCAATTGCAAGGTCTCTTGTGACCGATCCTGAGGTCATGCTTCTGGATGAACCCCTGAGTGCTCTTGATCCACAGACGCAGGAGACGAGCCGAAAGATCCTGAAAAAGATCCACAGCGATTCTAAGCTCACAGTGATCCATGTTACCCATGACCAGACAGAGGCACGGGTAATGGCGGACAGGATTGCAGTTATGATGGATGGTAGGATCGTGCAGGTCGATACCCCGGAGGAACTGTTCAACAGACCAATTGACGAGAAAGTTGCACATTTCCTTGGTGTCGAAAATGTCATGAAAGGAACTGTGACTGCAAATGATGGTGGCGTCATCCTTATTGAGGTAGATGGGACTACGATTGAAGCGGTATCGGATTATGCTGTCGGAGATGTGGTTCATGCCTGCCTTCGACCTGAGAACGTGACCCTGAGCAAGATGCGGTTTAAAACCAGCGCCAGAAATATATTTAAAGGTGTTATAATAGAAACTGAGCTCTTAGGTGCACTAGTGAGAGTGAAAGTGGATTGCGGATTTATGCTGAATGCATTCGTAACAAGACAATCCGCAGAAGAACTCGAACTCAAGCCCGGTTCACACATTATCGCATCATTTAAAACCACTGCAGTTCATGTGGTCTAAAACATGGTGAATATAATGAAAGCCAAAACAAAGTTGTGGTTAACCGAAGGTGGAAAACCGCTTATAGGGGAAGGTAAAGCCTCCCTCTTGAAAACCATAGGTGAAGAGAAATCTCTGAACAAAGCGAGCAAGAAACTCAACATCTCATACAAACATGCATGGCAGATGCTTAAAAACATGGAGGAACGCGCTGGGCAACCGGTTGTTAAAAGTGTCCGGGGTGGCAAGGAGCAGGGGACTTTTTTAACCGACTATGCAAAAGAGGTAATTGCAGAGTATGAATCCCAGAAACAGATCATCCATGAGACAGTGGACGACGATACATTCTGGGAAGGTGTGGGGCTTAAGATCACTGCACGCAACCAGATGGCTGGTAAGGTTATTGATGTGGAAGACGGGGATGTAATATCGAAGGTGAAAATCGAAATTGAACCGACAGTGGTCACATCGGTAATAACAAGAGACGCCGTGGATAAACTGAATATCAAAGTCGGGGACAGGGTGCTTGCAATTATAAAATCCACGGAAGTAATGATCGGAAAAAGGTGAACTTTTAGCCGAGAAGTCCTCTTTCGTAAGATGGGGGATGAAAGGCGTACTATCCGCATACAACATTGAAAGATAATATATTTATAGTTATATTTTAATATTATTAACTATGCAATACAATCTTGACAAGGGAGCCATTCTGTATATTAATTGCAGTATCATTTTGTACAATGTGTAAAATATAGAAGACACACATTAGTAAATCCTCTTGTCATTGATTTATTGAAGCAAACTGTACATAATATCAGTGAAAATTTTGATGTTGAAGTTCTCAATATTGAATGCAATAAAGACCATTTTCACATGATTTTCAAGTCAAAACCGACATT
>CAZQWP010000159.1:0-3958 GCA_964597005.1 uncultured Methanosarcinales archaeon
GCAGGAATTGGCAAATTGAGGCGCTTTCTCTGTTCAGATAATTCTCGATGGAGTCCTCAAAGAGGACTCCTCCACAAATTATAGATTTTTTAGCCATGAGACGGGCCAAATTTATGCTATTTATAGCTACCGTCCCTCCAAAAAACGTAACGGGGTTAGTGAAAAATAGAATAGGTTTTTAAGTCAAAATTCTAATTTGATGGCCTCTATATGAAGTATCCCTGAATTGCACCGTGAAACTAAAAAGGTGCTGCTTGTGGGAAAAGAGTTATATACAGAAATTACTAATCAAGTACTTGTTGTATTGCGTTAGGCAAAAAATGTTTTCATCTCATTTATTTTCTCATTTTTTAACTATGAGGTATACTGATGGTTAATAACAAGTATTTAGAAGGAACAACTACTGTAGGCATAGTTTGTAGCGATGCCGTTGTACTTGCAACGGAACGGCGAGCAACAATGGGAAATTTTATTGCGAGTAAAACTGCAAAGAAGATATACCAGATCGACGAGCTTGTAGGAATGACCACAGCTGGCTCTGTGGGTGATGCACAGCAGATTGTACGTCTCATTAGCGTGGAATCACAACTCTATAAGATGAGACGTCAGGAAACAATGACAATTAAGGGGATCACTACACTTCTATCAAATATGTTAAGTGGCCAACGGTATTATCCTCTGATGGTACAGTTGCTTATAGGTGGAGTGGATAAGAACGGCCCGGGCATCTATTCACTGGACGCGATTGGTGGAACGATCGAAGAGACAAAAGTAGTCTCTACAGGTTCTGGTTCTCCAATAGCATATGGTGTTCTGGAAGACCGATACAAAGAAAATATCACTGTAGAAGAAGGGGTTGGACTTGCCATACGTGCACTACATAACGCCATGAAAAGAGATTCTGCATCAGGCGAAGGTATTGATGTCGTTATAATCACAAAGGACGAATACCATCGACTGGATGAGAAAGACGTTGAAAAAAGACGTGCAGAATTATATTAAATTAAAAAACGTAACCCAATGTCGAAGCTTATTTTATAAGCTAAAAACTTATGATTTTTGTTGCCTCATCACAACAAAATTATTTTTAACAAATTAAAAATTTAAATGTTTTTTTGATTTTTCTTCATAACAGGAAGGCTGTATTAATGGCAATAGAAGATGTGTTATTGGACTTGACTAAAAAAATCGAAGACAAACTACCAAGTGGTACTACAATATCGAACGTTGAATTCGAAGGTCCGCAACTTGTGATATATACAGAAGAACCCCGCAAATTTGCTGATAACGGGAATATTGTCAGGAATCTGGCAAAGACTCTTCGAACGCGTATCGTGGTTCGTCCCGATCCTAAAGTCCTTATCCCTCCGGAAGAATCAATAGAAAAAATAGTTAAGACTGTTCCAGAGGAAGCCGTCATATCCAATTATTACTTTGACCCTGATGTGGGAGAAGTAATCATAGAAGCTGAAAAACCGGGTCTTGTTATTGGGAAGCATGGTGAGACACTCCGTGAGATCACAAAAAAAATAGGATGGACACCAAAAGTCTCACGCACACCCCCCATCAAATCACGAACTGTCAAGAACATTCGTGAATTCATGAGGACCAATCACAAAGAACGAAAGCAAATCCTAAAGACCATTGGTCGGAAGATCCATAGAGAATGCACATCAAAAGACGACTGGGTAAGGATAACCGCACTTGGTGGATGTAGAGAAGTCGGAAGAAGCTGTTTTATCATCTCAACCCCGGAATCAAGAATAATGGTTGATTGCGGTGTCAATGTGGGCTCTGATGAGCATATGACCCCTTATCTATACGTACCAGAAGCATATCCCTTAAACCAGATCGATGCAGTTGTGTTGACACACGCACATCTTGATCATCAGGGACTTGTGCCTCTTTTGTTCAAGTACGGATATGACGGTCCTATATACTGTACACCACCGACACGGGATTTGATGGTACTTTTGCAGCTTGATTATATTGATGTTGCCGCAAAAGACGGAAAACCAATACCATACGATTCTTCAAATATCCGCGATGCACTGAAGCATACCATCCCTCTGGATTATGAAGAGGTCACGGATATTGCACCTGATGTCAAACTTACCTTCCACAATGCAGGCCACATCATCGGTTCCTCAATATGCCATTTTCACATTGGTGACGGTTTGCACAACGTTGTTTTCACTGGTGACTTCAAGTATGGGCCTACAAGGCTTTTTGACCCGGCAGTAAACAAATTCCCGCGCGTTGAAAGTGTGATCATGGAATCAACATATGGTAAATCAAGTGGTATCCAGCCACCCCTGCAAGAAGCTGAAAAGCACCTGCAGCAGGTGGTCAAAAATACCCTGAATAATAATGGAGTCGTACTTATTCCTGCATTTGCTGTAGGTAGAAGTCAAGAAGTCATGATCGTACTTGAGGATGCCATTCGAAAAGGGATCATTGACGATGTACCGGTCTATCTGGATGGAATGATATGGGAAGCCACAGCCATTCATGCTACGTATCCTGAATACCTGAACAACGACCTGCGAAAACTCATATTCCGCAAGGGTCAAAACCCATTCCTCGCGGAATGTTTCAAGCCGGTCGATTCCAATGACCTGCGCCAAAAGATCATTGACGAACCACATCCCTGTGTCATACTCGCAACATCCGGCATGATGAACGGAGGACCCGTACTTGAATACTTCAGGGCTCTTGCTCCGGTAGAGAAAAACACGCTTGTTTTTGTTGGCTATCAGGCAGATGGTACGCTTGGGCGGCGCATCCAGAAAGGCTGGAAAGAGATCCCGATATTTACGAGAAACGGAAGTCAGACCATTGCAATGAATATGAATGTTGAAGTGATCGATGGGTTCTCAGGTCACTCAGACAGGAAACAACTGATGGAATATATAAGAAAGATGCAGCCACGTCCTGAACGCGTGTTCACGGAACACGGAGAGGAACGTTCATGTGTTGACCTTGCAAGTTCCATCTACAAAAAATACAAATTAGAAACACGTGCATTTACAAACCTTGAAACAATAAGGTTGGTTTGAAACAACTTCTGGTGAGCGGAGTCCGAATCCAGACCGTGTTTTCGTGCTATCCGGGAACCAGTTCGAGCAGGTACCTGCTAAACTCGGAGTGATTCTCAATCACCACATCTGCATTTTTTAGCGTGTCTGGCGGAAGGTAAGTTGGGATTGCTACGCAGTAAAGTCCTGCCCTTTTTGCCGACTCAACGCCCATTGGTGCATTCTCAAAAACTATACATTCATCCTTCTGTACATTAAGCATCTTGACCGACTTTAAATATGGTTCAGGAGATGGCTTTCCTTTCTTCACATCCTCCCCTGAGATCACTACATCAAAAACACCGGGGAAAAACCGGTCCATAATACTATGGACTATTGCCCTATCTGCACCAGATACTACGGCAAGACGGTATCTTTTTTTCAACAGGTTGAGGCACTTATCGATATTATCGAATACCTTCACGTCATTGATCCTGAAAAATATCTCCCTTTTTTTAAGAGAAAGTTCGTCAAAATGCCGGGGTTGAGGCACCCTTCCAGCCTTTTTAAATATCAACTGGATCACGCCTACATGGTTTGAGCCTTCGATTTCATAGATGTCCTGTCGGGTAATATGGATTCCCACATCCTCAAACGCCGCTTTCCAGGCATCTGCATGGTAGGGCATGGAATCCACCAGCACACCATCAACATCAAAGATCAAGGCTTTTAACATCTACGTATTATTACCTTTTATGAATGATAAAGATGCTGAAGGCACTGGTATATTTTTGGGCTGCAGACAGACCAGCCTCCACATTCCCGATCCACTGGAAAATGACTGCGAAATCCGACCTATTTCCAGTGGATAGCAGGGAATAGGAACTATTCGTACCTCAAAGCATCCACAGGTTTCAGTCTCGATGCCCTGTAGGCAGGAA
>CAZQWP010000160.1:0-3958 GCA_964597005.1 uncultured Methanosarcinales archaeon
CATTCGCCAATAATTCCAGAAAATAACGAAAGGTTAGGTTCGGCAACTATCATACCCAATCCAATCAAATCATGGGTTATCTATGGGGAGCTTCATGAAGGCATGGAAGCTCAATACTACCGGTTCAACATAAGCAAGGACCAGAGAATTCATTTATCGCTGCTAAAATCCACAAATCTTGATAACATGGACTTTCTGCCAGATTTCGCATTGATGGGTCCCGGAATACAAAACCAGGGTGATATTCCGGAATATGTGGAGCTTATTTCAAATGATGGTTTAATTGTGGTAGGGGGGACTCAACCTTCTGAGGCGAACTACGAGCCTTTTTCAGCGAGTAGTTTCTACCAGCTCGCAGAATTGGATATCGATGCTCCTGTCTCGGGTACTTACTATATTGCAGTATATGAACCCACGAAAGGTGGTCAATACGGACTTGCAGTGGGAGACCGCGAAGAATATTCAATGAGTGAGTGGATACTCATTCCCATCAGATTGATCTCAATCTATCAATGGGACGGGCAAAGCATGTTAATAATCTTCTTACCGGTTATTGTTGTATTTGCCATGGGCACGTTGATAATGGTATTCTGGAAAAAAAGCTGGATACCAAAGACGCCATTTGAATATGCCGGAGTTTTAGCTGGGTTATTATTCTTTGGTAGCAGTGCTATGATATTTTTTGAGATGGTTTTGGCTCTGACCCGTGCTCCAATGGTTTTAGAGGTTGCAATAACTATTATCACAGGTCTTTTCCCCATACTGTTAGGTGTGACGGTTCTACTTGTCATCTATAAAAACCGTGAAAAAGTTGACATTCGCAAAAGAGCTTATTTTATTATCATAGGGATTCTTGCACTTTTCTTATGGGCTGGTTTTTTAGTGGGACCATGTATTGCATTGTTAGCCAGCATTTTGCCATCCGGAAAAAGTGACGTTTGAATGTCAAATAATACGAAAACAAATTAAAATAAATTATATTATTAAAAATATCCTATGTTAACGTTAGACCCCGGTTTTTGCTGCCGAAATCAGCAAATCTGTGTAGGGCTTATGTACTATTAATAACTAATCATGTGATATGAAACAGACAAACACATCCTTAGATATCACCGAAACGCTTCTCAAGAACAAGACTGATGCTTTTCTGATGGCAGGCGAATCGCATGACTCTGACATGTATTATTCAACACATTTCTTCGCATCGGATTCCTTTACCTACCTGCAGACCAAAAATAAAAAGGAGATACTCCTGGTTTCAGAAATGGAACGTGGACGTGCTGAAATAGAATCACGCATATCAGACATCCGTACAATGCAGGATTATGATTACAGGTCAAAGATCAAGGCAAGAGGCGATCATGCACTTGCATACAGTGACTGCCTGGCAGAACTTCTCCAGAAGGAAGGAGTAAGAAGGATATCAGTCCCGCGTTCTTTCCCGCTCTTTACTGCACAGTCCTTAAAGGAAGAGGGTTTTTCAATAATGCCCATAAAGAGCCCTTTTAAGGAAATGCGTACGAGGAAGGATGAGACCGAGATCGAAAAGATCGAACATGTACAGGAAGCATGCGAAAATGCCATGAGATCTGCCATCGAGATAATCTCAAATGCAATCGTGCAGGATGGGGTTCTGTATCACAGGGGCTATGAGCTGACATCTGAAATCGTTCGTGAAACGATCGATCATAAGCTCCTTGATTTTGGATGCGAGGCAGAGGACACCATCGTTGCCTGCGGTAAGGGATCATCGAATCCCCACTGGGCAGGCGAGGGTGTGCTCAATGCCAAGGAGCCGATCGTTATTGACATATTTCCGCACAGTAAAAAAAACAGGTATTATGCCGACATGAGCCGTACTGTGCTGAAAGGGGAACCTTCTGAGGAACTGGCGGACA
The DNA here is from genome assembly GCA_964597005.1 of uncultured Methanosarcinales archaeon. Lineage (GTDB taxonomy): Archaea > Halobacteriota > Methanosarcinia > Methanosarcinales > Methanosarcinaceae > JAFGQV01. Next base: position 1,899 of record CAZQWP010000160.1, read on the forward strand.
TGTACGATGCAGTGCTGGCGGCACAGAATGCGGCTTTCGAACATATTAAACCGGGCATATCATGCAGTGAAGTGCACAATGCTGTCTGCGATGTGTTTGAAGGAAAGGGATACAAGACAATTCGAGATGATGCAAAGGTCGGATTTATACACACCACAGGTCATGGTGTCGGGCTGGACATTCACGAACTCCCAAGCGTAGGGGACAATGATACTATTCTAGAAAAAGGAAATGTCATCACCGTGGAACCCGGGCTGTATTATCCAGACATTGGAGGAATACGCATTGAGGACATGGTTGTTGTGATCGATGACGGATATGAGAACCTGACCAAATTCGAAAAGAACTTTGTAGTATAAGGTCTGGTATATTCTCTAACGATATATTTGAGCAAGAGGTGGCGCATGAACGAAAAACTTCAAGAGATTGAAGAGATCATTGAAAAATACACAAAAGCAGGAGAGATCCTTTCAAAGGTGAGAAGCGAAGCAAAAGATAAGGTACGTGTTGGTGCAAGCCTTCTGGAGGTTGCGGAGTTCGTTGAACAGAGGAGTGTTGAGCTGGGCGGACAACCTGCCTTTCCATGCAATATCTCAAGAAATGACGAGGCTGCACATGCAACTCCATCGAAGGGTGATGAATCCGTATTCGGGAAAGATATGGTAAAGATCGACATTGGGGTTCACATCGATGGTTATATTGCAGATTCTGCCGTCACCGTTGACCTTTCGGGAAATCCGGACCTTGTAAAGGCATCTGAAAATGCGCTAGCTGCGGCAATTGATGTGATCAAAGGTGGGGTCAATACTGCAGAGATTGGAGGTGTTATTGAGGATGCGATCACAGGGTATGGTTTCAAGCCTGTCATGAATCTCACAGGGCACGGTCTTGCCCGGTACATCACGCATGCCTCGCCGAGCATTCCAAACAGGCATATAGAAAACGGCATTGTTCTCGAGGAAGGCGAAGTGATTGCAATCGAGCCTTTTGCCACAGACGGTGCCGGTAAGATCGCAGACGGTTCATGGGCAGAGATTTACCATGTGGTTGGGTATCGTCCGATGCGCTTGCCTGCTGCAAGAACGCTTATGAAAGAACTTGAACAGTATGAGACGCTGCCCTTTGCGAAGAGATGGCTTTCGTCCGAAAGGCTTGATATCACGATGCTTCAGCTTGAGAGAGCAGGTGTAATTGCATCGTATCCGGTATTAAAAGAAGTTGCAGGCGGACTTGTTTCGCAGACAGAACATACTGTAATTATCACGGATGATGGGTGTGAGGTCATCACAAAATAGGCAATAGAAAGGTGGAATGAAGCTTTGAGATATGCGTATTTAATCTGGATGGTGCTTTTTTCTTTTTTCATCCTCCCAGAGGTTGCAGGTGCCGGATATGTCTGGGAGAACAATATTACGGTTGGGGAGCATGGGATGATGTGGGATTACACAGAAGTGTATGACGGTTCAAATGCAATTTTTTTCAAAACCCACATTGATGCAGAACTGGGCAACAACGATGGTTTTGTCAGTGCATGGGAACTGCTAAAAACCGATGCTAAAATGAGGGAATCGATGCATACTTCCATTATGAAGGATATGGATGTAAAGATCAACAACTCTGCCGAGGCGATACATGTTGTGGATGTCGATTCATCGATCTGCTGTGAGACACTTGGAAAGACACATGAAAGTGCTCATATCGTCAACTGTTACGATGTACTCTATTCCTTTGACGATTCTCTCCTTAATCTGGGCAACAACATCTGGTTCCTTGGAGAGCCAGAGACCAATGTCACCATCGTAATGCCCCTTGGCTTTGACATTGTCTCCACAGACGGGATCGAGAATGCAACAATTACGGTGCAAAACAACAGTGCTGTGATTTCAGGCACATTTGATTTTGTTGGTGAGATCACGATCGTGTATGCAGAAAATATGACGTTGAGTATAGCATCTCTGGAATGTGAATCTAATATGACAGCAGCACCTGGCGCAACAGAAGAACCATTCATTGGTCATCGGTTAAGGAATTTTCTTGCCTGAAAGCTATCGATTTTGTAT
>CAZQWP010000161.1:0-3935 GCA_964597005.1 uncultured Methanosarcinales archaeon
CCACATAATCAAGTATCTGTCCCGTATGCGTAATTATCAGGGCTGATTTCCCTTTTATTTTTCGTTCCCCGGGACATGTTGCATCTCCAAAGAGCAGTTCATTTATGGTAGTGCCTATCTGTTGGATGCTCACAAGGTCCACCCCGGATTCGGGCTCATCAAGAAGGTACAGGTCAGGTTTCTGGGCGGCTAGCTGCAGAAGTTCAGACCTCTTTATTTCACCTCCGGAAAAACCAACATTTATATCCCGGTCCAGAAATCGGATCATATCAAGCGGTCTGGCAAGTTCCTCCGGATCAATATCATTTCTGGACACCAGTTTAACAAATTCCCCCAGCTTTATTCCTGTCATGTTCGGAGGTCTCTGTGTCATGACGCCAATTCCCAACTGTGCCCTTTCATCTACAGGCATATGGGTGATGTCTTTCCCTTTGAAGATAATTTCCCCTTCAACAGCATTGTAACCAGAAAATCCCATTATCGTCATGAGAAGTGCGGACTTGCCTGCCCCGTTCGGTCCAAACAGCACATGAGTGCAACCCCTCTTTACGCGCAGGTTAATGTTCTTAAGTATTCTTTTATCCCCAACCTCAACTGATAGGTTGTTTATCTTAAGCATAAACTTCCTCCTATTATTGAAAGGAGAAGAGTTGTGTTATTTAAAGCTTTCAATTTATCCCAGAAATAAATTAAGTGGGTTTTTACCCCCTGTAACCCACCCTAAAAAATGTATTGATCAAACACCTTTTCGTTATTTTTTATTTTCCATGTCGCGAAGGTCTCTGCGTTTGATTTTGCCTCCAATTGTCTTGGGTAGGTCTTCTACAAATTCAATAGACCGTGGATATTTATATGGTGCTGTTGTGTTCTTCACATGATTCTGAAGCTCTTTTACTAATGAATCCGAAGCTTCAAAACCTTCTTTCAATACCACAAATGCCTTGACGATCATACCCCGGATATTATCCGGTGATCCAATTACAGCGGATTCCTGCACCGCAGGGTGTTCAAGGAGCGCACTCTCCACTTCAAAAGGTCCGATACGGTATCCTGAACTTTTGATGACATCATCATCACGGCCAACAAACCAGAAGTATCCATCTTCATCCATATATGCCTTGTCACCAGTGTAATAGAAACCATTCTGGAAAGATTTCTCATTTTCTTCATCGTTATTGAGATACTCGACAAGAAGTCCGACTGGTCGTGGATCAAGTGAAATTGCCATCCTGCCTTCCTCTAAGGTTTTTACGGGTTTTCCATCGTCATCGTGAAGTTCAACATTCCATCCGGGAGATGGCTTTCCCATTGAACCTGGCTTGTTTTCCATACATGCAAATGATGCTACTGCACAACATGTCTCTGTCTGTCCGTATCCTTCATAGATAGTAAGACCGGTACCTTCCCTCCAGACTTTTATTACTTCAGGGTTCAATGGTTCCCCTGCACTGCAACAATGTCGAAGCTGTGTCAGGTCGAACTTGCTCAGGTCGGCGAGTATAAGCATCCTGTAGACGGTCGGAGGACAACAGAATGTTGTTACTTCATACTTTTCAATAAGTGGAAGGAGCTCTGTTGCCTTGAACTTTCCACGGATATCGTATATCATAAGGCATGAACCTGCGATCCATTGACCGAATATCTTACCCCATGCACATTTTGCCCACCCGGTATCAGAAAAAGTAAAATGGAGGTCGTTCTCTGTTATATCCTGCCAGAGTTCTGCGGTTACTTTATGTCCCAATGGATAACTGTTGTCATGAAGTGCCATCTTGGCTTTGCCTGTTGTCCCTGATGTAAAGTAAATGAGCATTGGGTCAGTTGAACGGGTGAGTGCAGGTATGGAAACCGAATGATGGGACACTGGAGCAGGATACAGAAGTTCGTATGGGAAGCTTGCCCATCCGTCCAGTTCCCCATCAACGACCATACGTGATGTTAGTGTAGAGCAATGTGCACATACCTCTTCAACCTTGTATGCATTTTCCATGTCAGTTATTATCATCTTGAACTTGCCTTGATTGACCCGGTACTGAAGATCACCCGGGGTGAGAAGCGTTGGGCATGGGCACACAACAGCACCAAGTTTGATCAATGCAATGACAAAGATCCACCATTCAGGCACCCGATTAAGCATTATGATTACCCGGTCTCCCTTGTTAATTCCGTATTTGAGAAGAATATTTGCTGCCTGGTTGGAAAGTTTCATCAGGTCTCTGAAGGTGTACTTCTTTTCTTCACCTTGTTGATTGACCCAGATCATTGCAAGTTTGTTGCGGTCTTCCTTTGCCCATGCATCAATTACATCATATCCGAAATTGAAATATTCAGGTACCTCATTTGTCCAGCTTTCCTTGGTCTCATCGTAATTGCTCATATTCCGGGAAAGTTCATTTCCTGTCAAAGGAGGATGAATTTTCTGGTAATCATTATCTTTTTCCACGTTTTCAAGCTGGGATTGAGGGATTCTCCAGAGCCTCCCAACCTTTAATCCATCCATAGTTCCGTCGCGAAGCCATTTGTGGATAGTCCGTGTCTCTACGTTAAGTTTTTTAGCCACTTCATGTGGTGTCATATAGTGTTCTTTTTGTGCAGTCATGGTACTTGCGAAATGATTTTGATGTATTTTAATGTTTTTAAATGTATTTTGGGGTTCGCAGAAGAGCAATTGAGATTGATTGGTAGGCATTTCTCAATGGATGTTTTATCGTAACTATTCAGCCTATGCAAAACACTATCAATATCCATCGGTACAAAAATTTAATGAGAAAATTTCTGTGGATAAATTTTCTTTAATTGTTGGCGAATGGTTGCGTTTTGTTCTTTTTAATCCGTAAAAAATCAAACACCTATGTTTCGTCAAAATCAAAATCAATCAACTGGTTTTTGTAGGCTGAATAATTACGTTTTATCTTTATAAAATACAAAGGAATGGATTTACAACAATTTTTGGATACTGCCGACAGAGTCATAACCACGGAGTATCGGGATAAACTTAGGGGCAAATTACTTGAATGAGCCGATAGATTGGTTTAATAAAAAAAGGGTTCTTTTATGACTGGAGCTATACAAGATATCAAATTTCAAGAGGACAACGTTTTCAGGGGGAAACCGGAACTTTGCTGAAGGCGTTGATCTTTGATATGGATGGCGTGCTTGTGGATTCTATGCACTACCATGCCACTGCCGTAAAGAATGTTTTTGATGCCATCGGCATTAAGATGGATAAACAGGATATCTATGAACTGGAAGGTTCCCAGACCATAGAGATAATTCGGTATCTTCTGAAAAAAGGTCAGGAAGGCTCTAATACTTTTGACCCAAAGGAGATCGTGCTCAGGTACCGGGAGGAATTTAATCGGAGATTTGAACTTAAGAACTTTGAGGGAATGCCTGAATGTCTTGGTATACTAAAAAATAGGTTCCTTCTTGCTGTGGTCTCCGGTGCTGACAGGAACATTGTGCATAATATAATTGATAAGCTGTTCCCTGAAACTTTTGATGTGGTCATTACAGGTGAGGACATAGCAAAAGGAAAGCCTGCTCCTGACCCGTTTCTCAAAGCCCTTGATATGCTGGATATAGGTAAAGATGAATGTATCGTCGTTGAGAATGCAGTAATGGGTGTTGAATCTGCAAAAAGTGCGGGACTGTACTGTGTTGCTGTTCCTGCCTATATAGATGAATCAAAACTCGAGTCTGCAGACCTGATAATCAAGAACCATGAGATGCTGATAAAGTATTTGCTTGATCTGGATTTTTCAGGAAAATGACAGGAATCTGGAAAAACCTGTTTTTCTGAGTCCTGATTTTTCAAATCAACTGAAGTGTGCGATTGTAACTGTTCCCCACAATGAGAGTTCTCTTATTCGAGTGATCGTATGAACTCATCAATTGGTATTGCTGTAAAGGTTTGTGTCCTGATACTGCCTCGT
>CAZQWP010000162.1:0-3927 GCA_964597005.1 uncultured Methanosarcinales archaeon
TATATTTCGTCAAAATCAATATCAATCAACTGGTTTTTGTAGGCTGAATAGTTACCAATTATTGTGGAAAGATGCTTTTTGGTCAAGGTCGTATTTTTTAGCAACGACAGGACAGGTTACATTAGACGTTTTGAAAAAATATGTTGATAATCAGGGTCAATAATGTTACTAACGAAGTATAAAATACAAGTAACCAAAGAACAGGTTGATGTATTTTGGAATCTATCTGAGCAATGTAGGTTACTTTACAATTTTGCATTATCTGAACGTAAGGAAGCGTGGAGTAGTTCAATGAATTATGAACCCACAGAAGTGGAGTACCTTATGCGCGCAAGCAATGCCGGATTTGGGGAATGCCGTATGGAGGACATTACAATTGTGGGCGGAAATGCAAAGGAATTGCGGCGCCGTTATGGAAGGTATTGACTATAAAAGCTTTGAAGGAATTGCGATCATATCTTACACCAACCCGCAAATCGATGGTGTGAATCATAGCATCAATATTTCCCGACAAGTTTTGCAATATTCCTATGCAGTCCGTGAATACTTAAACCGCTTCCTAGGTACATCATTGGGCACTTGCCTGTGACGCACTGTATCTCAGAACCGTTGCACATCTCTTTTGTTCTCTGGGTATCAGTTCTCCAGTGTATCCAGAATCTTTTTATCCCCCTGTTTTCAAGGGATTTTATAATATCCGCAGGCTCGGTTTTTGTCACTCCTATTACAGCAGTCTCGACCCCATCCGGCATTTCAGAAACACTCTTTAGTGCTTCTGGATCGGGATTGCTGGATAGGTCAATTAAATGGACATCTTTTCCCCGGTTTTTAAGTTCGTTTATCGTAAATTTCATTGCAGGTTTTGATTTATCCGTAACCACTGCAAAACTACTGGAATCCCAGAATGTTTCTTGTTCAGTACCCATTGATCATCACTCCCTGACCGTTGGTCATCTTTATTGTATATTATTCAAGGTTTTATATGAAAATTTCGATTGGATTGGTTTTGGGGCCGGTTCCCTGCTTCATTTCTCAAAGTTCGAATTTTATCTTCCTATTAAAATACGAAAAATATATAAGTTAACGGCGTTTCCATAATTAGGCGAGGTGTATTATGATTAAGCAAAAATTTATAAAGATAATCATTGTATTGATGATGCTTGTTGTTATGGCAGGCGTTGGATGTGTCTCAGAAGAAGAGCCGGAAATGGTGACAGAAGCACCGGCAGATGTTGCTGAGAGCAGTGCTCCTGCATCATCTGTATCGAACATTGAACCAAACCCTGTAACCCACTGGAACCATGCCAGTACCACACCTACAATCGACGAAACAGCCTACATTCACCCCCAGGCATCAGTTATCGGTGAAGTAATGATCGGTGCTCGTGTAATGGTCTCACCACAGGCATCAATCAGAGGCGATGAAGGAATGCCACTTTATGTTGGTGATGAGAGCAATGTGCAGGACGGTGTTGTCCTCCATGCCCTTGAGGTCGTTAATGAAGAAGGTGAATTCATCGAAGGTCGTCTGATAGATGTCGAAGGTACGGGATATGCTGTCTATGTAGGAGAGCGCGTTTCCCTTGCACACCAGGCACAGATTCACGGTCCTGCGTATGTTGGTGACGACACCTTTATCGGAATGCAGGCACTGGTTTTCCAAGCAACGGTTGGCAGCAACTGCGTACTTGAGCCAAGTTCAGCAGTAATCGGTGTAACAATCCCTGACGGCAGATACGTTGCTGCAGGTTCTGTAATCACATCGCAGGAAGATGCAGACAACCTTCCTGAGGTATACGATGGATACGGATACCAGCACACCAACGAAGCAGTAGTCTATGTGAATACGAACCTGGCAGATGGCTACAACAGCGTTGAAACTCACGTTGAAGCGTAATACCTCCTGCCACAAATGTATGTAAATACAAATCTGGTAGGTGACTACAACTGGATGGAATCGATTTCCATCCTCACTTATTTTTTTATTTACTGTTTCCTGACCGAAGCTGCGATGAAATCTTTTTAAAGTGCAAAACCGCAAATGCAGCAAATCGGAAAAGATATGATGCTTGACTGCGAATAACTGATAGATGAAAGTAGCTGTGACCCGGTTGCGGGAAAAGGAAGACGGAACCGTAGAACTATTCAAAAAATATGGTCTTGAAGCTGTTCTTACACCTACCATACGCTCATGTTCACCACATGATCCTGCTTCGTTTGAGTCATTGGTGGAAATGGTCAAGGCGCAAAAAATCGATTTCCTGATCTTCACCAGTTCCCTTGGTGTTTCGAAGTTCTTTGAAAAATGTAGTATCATGCCAGCAGGCATCACAATTCTCAGCGTGGGACCAAAGACCACCAAGAAGGTTAATGACTTTGGTTACCGATCAGAAATACTGGATTCGTTTTCTTCCGATAATTTTGCACAATACCTGAAAGACCGCGCGAGCGGCAGTAAGATAGGGATTGCAAGAGCCGGTGTTCCGGACAAAGAACTCATTTTGGCACTTGAATCTCTTGGTGCGACGGTGGTTGAGGGAATCTGTTATGAACTTGAGAGCATGCCTAATGATCTTAAAGAGATGATCTTTGATCAAGCTGTAGATGCTGTGATCTTTACAAGTGCAAAATCTTTTCTTGCATCAGGACTTGAAAGAAAGTATGTCGGAGCTGTGATCACAGTTGCGATTGGACCAAAGACCGCAAATATCATGCTCAAGAAAGGAGTTGAACCTGATCTTGCAGGTTCAGGAACTCTTGAATCGTGTGCAGAGCTGTTGAAGGAATTAGATATAAATAAAAAAAAGGAGTAAAGTTGAAGATATTTTTCTCTATCCTTCAATAACCCTTACTTTTCTCATCACATCACCCTGCTTGATTTTGTTCACAACATCCATTCCTTCGATCACCTGACCGAATACGGTATGAACACCATCAAGATGTGGCTGTGGTGAGTGTGTGATAAAGAACTGGCTGCCGCCGGTATCCTTTCCGGCATGTGCCATGGAGAGGGCGCCTTTTGTATGTTTTCTCGAGTTGATCTCACATTTGATCTTATAGCCCGGTCCGCCTGTGCCGTTACCTTTAGGGCATCCGCCCTGGATCATAAAATCCGGGATGACTCTGTGGAAGGTGAGTCCATTGTAAAATCCCTTATTGATGAGTTTCTCAAAATTCGCTACTGTGTTTGGTGCATCCTTTTCGAACAATTCGAGGACGATATCTCCCTTGTCAGTTTCAATGATTGCTTTCTTCATGATTGGTACCTCAATGGTCGGAAATAATGGCTGGGAGCGATTTAAGGGTTTCTGTCAAATTGCTGGATATTGCCAGGGGGAGATTTATCTCTTCATCTAATTTTAGCAGGTCAGGAAACAGTTATCTCTTTTTGCTCCACTGAGAAAAGGATATTCGGAGTACTGCTCCAGACGTGCAATGTCATGTTGTCCATATAATATGTTGAGTTGGCATTGGTTGCGCTGATGTATGAATTTATGTCTTCAAAATAGGAGTCTCAGAGGTTCTTCAGTTCAGGCATTGTTTTTCGTAAGGGTAAAGCTTTTGGTGAATCCCCTGAAGCTATACGTATCTTCCAGACACGTCCGGATCATTTCAATCTCATTTCCACTTGTCTCATAATCACCTTGTAGGTCCACAGTCCTCAGGTTAAGTATCAGGTTGTTGTGCGAATCAGAGCTGAAGGATATTGGTACTTCACCCACCTTGAACACAGCACCATCATTCTGCAGCAGTATTATCGTACCACTGTCATAGATATAGGACTGGTCAGTGAAAAATTTACCATCGGAATTTATAGCGGTTACTGTTTTTGAGATTCCTAAATCAATTGCCTGATATTTGTTATTATCGATATATTCTTTTGTTATGGGTTCATCGACCACAATAGAAATATAAAAATCACCAACT
>CAZQWP010000163.1:0-3884 GCA_964597005.1 uncultured Methanosarcinales archaeon
CTATTCAGCCTACCAAAACCAGTTAATTGATATTGATTATGACGAAACATAGATGTTTAATTTCTTATGGACTAAAAAGAACAAAACGCAACCATTCGCCAACAATTAAATAAAATTTATTCACAGAAATTGTCTCATTGAATTTTTATAATGATGGTTATTGATATTGTTTTACATAGGCTGAATAGTTACAAATTAGTATTTATTACGTTCGGTCAACGGACACGCTACCACGCTTCATAGCACAATAATTCATCAGCATCGACACGTGTGATTTTTCCCATCTCATTACACCCAACCTTACGTATGCGTGCGGTGCATTTGGGTTCTAACTGGATGCGTGCCATTGTCATTTCACACTCTTCATAGAGCATCTCATTACTGTGAACCAGTCGGTGTGTGGTGATCTGATGCTTCTGTACTCTTGATATCACTCCAACGCTGCCACCTGTTAGATCCTGCGCACTTGTGTGGGTGAGAAATACATAATCACCAGCATTGAGATGAAGCGCTGCAAGAAAATTGTTCGGACTTCGTATCTCGATCGTTCGAAGTATGTGATTCCTGAGTTCCTTCATTACATTATCTGAGATTCCTGTTAATGCAATATACTCCATATTATCACCCATACATCGGGAACTCTTTTCTCGGTCCAGATGGTTGTTCCGTTGATTTGACCTCTTCAGAAAGTTTTTGCATTTCAATTTCTATACGTTCTGCCTGCTCGATAAGATCTTCTGTATCTATTCCAAAACCGTATAATAAATTCAAAACATCAATTACCACTGCTGCAGCTCTTGGATCTGGATTCTGGCTCTGCGTCGCACCCAGCAAACTGATCGCCGGAATTCCACGAATCAAGCACTCGGTCATAAAACTGCCGGAAATGCCCGATATCGTACCCATCTGGAAAACCTCTACCTTGTCCTTTATCCTTTCAAGCATCTCGGTGTTTGTTGCTGCGCCGAACACCTTATGGTTTTCAGTCATGGTTGCAATTCCTGCAATGGAGATTATTTCTTTAGTATTGATCGATTCAGCCCATTCTACAATAGCCTTGCTGATATCATATGATACGGATGGATTTATCGGTATATCAGATACTATGATTATCAAATTAAATTCTTCACTCTCATAGACCCTTACAGGCATATTAATGAGACCTTCATATAGAATCGCTATTGGAGGAAAGTACCTTGAATCAATTGACCCGATGTAAGTCATTTCCAGTTCGTCTATTACCTGCTGACTTGCAATGTTACCAACAAGACCAATCCCTGGAAAACCTTCTATTAATATTGGATTTTCCGATTTGATTGGTTTTGTAATAATCTTCAAGTCATTATCGCCATAATCTGTGTCTGACAACTAACCACCTTACCTGTACTTAATGTTTACAATAACCTTCCACGAATTGTACTATTATAAATCCTCATAGATAAGAGCATCGTTTTTAATTAGGAGATGACATATAGTTAAGATATAATCAATGGAGTATGTAGGTGGTCAATGTGGAAAAATCAATTATCTATTTTGATAAAGTGGGCAAAGAGAACACAGATAACGTTGTCAATGCGGCTGCGAGGAGGGCAGAAGAACTTGGTATTAAATACATAGTAATAGCCAGTACCAGTGGTGACAGCGCAATAAAAATGACAACGGCCGTGAAAGACACAGATATTAATGTGATTTCTGTTACCCACCAGTACGGACTGCGCGAAGGTGGCAAGTGGGAGATGGACGCAGATAACCTCAAGATATTAGAGGATATGGAAACTACTGTGACCACACAGTCACATCTTTTCTCCGGTGTTGAACGCTCGATCTCAAAAAGACTCGGTGGAGCCAGCAGGATAGATGTGATCTCCGATACTCTGCGTGCAGTCTTTGGCAAGGGCTTTAAAGTGGCTCTGGAGGTCACCATGATGGCAGCAGATTCAGGGCACATCCCGGTTTCAGAGGATACTGAAATAATTGCGATAGGTGGCACCCGAGAGGGTGCAGATGTGGCACTGGTGCTCCGACCGGCGCATTCCCATGACTTTTTCAGTTTACAGGTTCGCGAAATAATTGCCATGCCCCGTGTGAAGGAAGACTAAAAGCAAATTGTAATATATATTATAGTGTCACAGCAATTCATTTAATTGATATTCTTGATCCACAAAAATTAAATAGCCATAACTAACAAATGAATAATTTGACCTAACAAGGGGGTAAATACGATGAAGGACCTAACAATATCTATAAATTCCACCGCTAAAGAAATAGAACCAATGGTGACAGCTGTACATGAATTGATCGGGATGCCAACCACTGGACGCAGTCTCAAAAAAAAGGGCATCCGTATGGAAATGGAAAAAGTACTGGATTTTGAATACACTGGACCTTTACTCGAGGAAGTGCTGAAGACCAATAAAACAGTGCGTACTATTCCAAAGGAAGGAACCTACAAAGGTATACCCGTTATTGTCTCACCGATCCGAAATGAAGATAACGAAGTTATTGCAGCTATTGGTGTAGTCGATCTGGCGGGAGTAGTCGATATCTCATCCGCCTTTAGCGAATATCCAAAAATACTCGATGAGGTCGAAGAAGCAAAAAAACGAATTGGATAATTGTTAATCAGATAATACAAGAAACATCGATGTTTTGCTCATATTCACAAGCCGATTTTTTTATCTGATAGATCATCCACAACATCGTTTTCATCATCTTCAGATTTCTTTTTAGATCTTTCAACCATGCGCCGGCGTTCAGATAGTAGGCTTGCTGCAAGTTTTATATTGTACGCTGTTAGAACTATTAATATCACAAAGGAAAATATTGCAATTGCAAGAACAGTTAATAAATCCATAAAACTAGATTAAAAATAAAAAAAGAAAAGTGTCGTAGTGACACTTTACTGTGGTTTTTCGTATAATTTGGTCTTTGTAAGGAGATTGCCATCCTTTGCGTGTGGCTGCCTGAAGACGGAGTCGTTTGACTTCTCGATCTCACGTGCATCAATAGCAAGCTGTGCTGCAGCACGCATCATCTCATGGGCTGTGGCTGTGGTGAGTGTCACCTGCTCGATATCCTTCATCATGAAGCATGCCGGGAAGTTAATCTGTGCAACCTTATCAGCCATGTGCATTGCAGCGAGTGCTTTTGCTTTTGCATATGGGTTATTGAATCCTGCACGCTCTATGCATTTCTCAGGTTTCGCGAGTATGTGCGGAAGTTCAAGGTCCTTTCCGGATTTACCTGCATCGGCCTGTGCTGCAACCTTATCAAACTCTTCCTGAATGAGCCTTAATGCTCCACAGGTTGAAAGCACTTTCATTGCATCAGAGTTAAAGGATGCCATTTCTACGGGGTCAAGGAACTCTCTTTTTGCACCGATGAGTGGGTCAACGGTCATGATTATGTAACCAAAGCCTGCATCTTCAAGTGCCTTCCTGTCATCTTTCTTGGTAGGTCCATCTGAAATCACAATGCATGGCACATCTTTATAAATCTCTCGTGCAGCAGTTGGTCCCGGCGCACTTGAGTTCGGACTGATCATTACATAGAAGTCAGCATCAAATTTCTTCAATTGTTCCGTGTCTGCAGCTTCATCTACTCCCATTTTTGGTCCGGTACCGCACACGCGTATTTGAATACCTTCTCTTGCTGCAATCTCATCCTGAACCAAATCAATAACCTGGCTCATCCCTAAATTCCCTAGCTTTATAAATCCTATCTTAGCCATATTGAATCACATTATTGCAATTGCTGGCGTAGCATATATCATTTTTGGAATTGTTCGGGACATTGTGTGTATATTTTTCCAGTTTTATGTTGATACTTCATTGCTATATCGCTATATTAGTTAAAGTTGACAGCAATGAAAAAGAATATTAATT
>CAZQWP010000164.1:0-3880 GCA_964597005.1 uncultured Methanosarcinales archaeon
GTCCCTGAAAATTCGATTTTCAGACAGAATGGCTACTGAGCTATATCTTCCTGGGATCCGTAATCTCACCTGTCAGTGCGGATGCCGCTGCTGTTGCTGGGGAACCAAGATATACAAACGAATCCGGGCTGCCTTCCCTACCCTTGAAATTACGGTTAGATGTGGCAAGCCCCACCTCACCGTCACCAAGAAGCCCGAAGGAACCTCCCATACACGGACCGCAGCATGGCGACTCCACAATCGCACCGGCTTCCATGAACTGCTCGATATACCCTGCATGCAGCACTTTCATGTATTCGATCCTTGACGCTGGGATTATCAATAGTCGTACACCTTTTGCAACAGGTTCCTTTCCCATCAGTTTTGCCACTATTTCAATGTCCTCGAAACGTCCGTTGGTACATGAACCCACAAAGACCTGATCGACTTTTGTACCCTCCACCTCGGTCACAGGTTTTACGTTATCCACATTATGTGGACATGCTACCTGAGGTTCAAGGTCAGAGACGTCATACTCATTATACTCGGAATATTCTGCATCATCGTCTGATTTCCAGTAAGGGTCAAATTCATAGTCAGGTATCCGCTCTTTGAGGTACTCTTCGGTTATCTTATCCGCTTCGATGATTCCGGCTTTGGCTCCCATCTCGATCGCCATATTGGACATGGTCATGCGCTCAGACATTAGCATGTTCCGAAGGGTTGAGCCTCCATACTCGGCTGTCTTGTACCTGACACCATCTGCACCCATATCACCTATAAGGTGCAGTATTAGATCCTTGGAATAAACGCGGTCAGGCAGTTTCCCTTCTATCTCGAACCTGATGGTCTCAGGCACCCTGAACCAGAGTTTACCGGAAGCGAACACTGCCGCCATATCGGTCGAACCGATGCCTGTTGAGAACGCCCCCAGCGCACCGTATGCACAGGTATGCGAATCAGAACCTACGACAAGGTCTCCTGGCCTTACATGTCCCTTTTCCGGCATGACCTGATGGCACACACCCTCATAAACATCATAATTGAGAATTCCCTGCTCTTTTGCAAATTTTCTGAGCATGATATGATTCGCTGCTGCATTTAAGGAATCTGCCGGAACCTGATGGTCAAACAGAATTACGATCTTGCTTGGATCCCATACTTTTTTCTCTTCCCTGTCACGCAGAATCTCATAAAAACCCTCTACTGCAAGAGGACCTGTGATATCATGGGTCATTGCACGGTCGATGTCTGCAAGTACAAAGTCCCCGATTTTTACAGTTTTTCCGCTTGCTTTTGAGAATATCTTCTCAGAAATTGTCATCTGATGATTAGAATTAATGGACATGTTAATCTTGCATCCAAATGTCGATATTATAAATAAATCAATCGATGGCATAGATGGATCATCATTGGAACTTCCCGACGATCCTGTGCATACCATCGCTGTCATGGACAACGTACACGATCCGCCCTTCTTTTGCGCGGCGGGCTGCGATATCAAGACCGCCACCATCGTGGAAGGTATTGAAATCCCGGAACTTCTGGTAGAGCGATATCGTGTCCTTGGTCTCTGCAATATACCTCTTGACCACATCCTGTGCGAGTTTAAGGCTTTTAGGTTCTGATATTTTATGTCCCAGACCTTCACATTCCGACACCTGAAGTTCCATACTTTCCATGTAGAAAGGATATGTCCTGCATAGCATGGGACGTGCATCATAAATTTTGCACCTGTTCCAGCACTCTTTCTCATCCCCGATGAAACTGCAATCTCCATTGCTCTTGCGCCTGAGCATCCACCCGAAGGTATGGATATATCCTTCCGTATCGATATCAATACCTGAGATATCAGGGGTCTCAGAAGAAAAAGAAAACGGTCCAAGATCGTCCGGTAACATCGGTGTGACGAATTCACTTTTTGATAGACCCGTATGTTCTGCAATCTTCAGTATATCTTTTTGGGTCAAAAGAACACGATTATCCCCAAATGCTGCCCTGCAACAGTGACCGCACTTTTGACAGGAAAAACCGATCTTACGAATCTTCGATGCAACTTTTGCTATATTGATATTCAGGGCATCGGATAGTTCCTGTTCTAACTCTTCAACTAAAAGTGATACGCACCTTGATCCTACAAAATCACTATTCGTTCGATTCCTCCACACCAACAACACCAAGGAATTTTTTCACCACAGCTTCATTAACAAGTCGCAGAAGTGTTTGCCTGTCCTTTGAAGCACTGAACACTCCCAGTGGGATCTGCCCGGCTGCTGCTGTTGCATGCCCACCTGCGTCCTCACCAAAAGCCCGCTTCATGATTTCCCCCAGATTCACCCTAATATCATTGCTCCTGCCAGAGATGAATATGTTATCTTCGGATACACCGAATACGATGGAAGTGGAAATTCCTTCAAGGTTCAACAGATAGTCTGCAGCCTGTGGAAGTGCATCGCGGTCCCGGACACTACCAACGTTTGTAAGAAGATAACTTCCAATCACCTGCCTGTTCTTGATCGCCTCACCCAGTATGTCCAGTGTTTCTATGGACATGGAAGGGCGCTCTAACTGCTCAAGGATTTCATGGTCGGCTAGTGGATATAAAAAGGATGCTGCTGATAGGTCTGCAGGATCAGTATTACGCTTGAAATCCTGGGTATCCGTTCGTATGCCGTAAAGGAGGGCAGTCGCCAGATTATTTCCTATATTGATGTTCAGTTCCTGAAGATATTTGGTTAGTATTGTGCAAGTTGCACCCACATTTGGGCGTACATCAATATAGTCGGCATCGATTTCTACTTCACCGGTTGGATGATGGTCTATTACAATGCCTACGTGAGAATTAAAGGGCAGCAGGTTGTTTGAACCTGGCACGGCGCAATCTACCAGTGCTATGTGGTCAAAGTCAGAAATACTATTTTTTTCCATACGTTGAAGGTCTATGCCAAGCAGATTCACAAATGCCTTGTTCTCCTGATGCCCGATCTCACCATGATAAAAGATGGTAGCTTCAACATCCATATGAGCTGCGATCTCTTTAAGAGCAACTGCACTTGCTATTGCATCAGGGTCCGGGTTGTCATGGACCACAATAGCAAGCTTTTTGCCCACAGTGTCTTTCAGCCACTGGGACAATCTGGTTCCGCGACGTACTGACTCAGCACGTTCCAGCGACCTTGCAAGGGACGTTGCAACGACCCTTGATGGCATGATGGAAAGGTCTGCACCCATTGATTCCATTTCTTGCTTATTTATTGCATCCGATGCCCTTACCACGGTGTATATGTCATGGCTTATTGTTTTTTTGATGTTCCTGAGTGCGGTTTTATTTGCTTCGACATCGGAACTTAATATCAAAATAGCAGTGAGGTTTTTAGTATTGATCTGATCCAGGATTTTAGGGTCGCTGATGTCACCTACGAATGCTTCATATGCTTCTTCTCTCAACGTCTCTACCTTTTGTGTGTCTTTATCGACAATAACAAGGTCTTTTCCAATCTCCTTGAGTTCCTTTGCAACTGCGAACCCAACGCTACCGCTACCAAGAATCAAATACGTGGGTTTAATTTTTACTTTTACGGGTAAATCCGGTTCTTTTGAAACAGCGGTCGTAATTGCCACCTCCTTATCTTCTATAAATTCTGTGTTCGGTATTAAGCATTTTTCGATTAATGTAATAATTTTGATCATACTCGTTGATAATCAAACGATTTCAGCTTCATACCTTTAACGTCATTACCAATAAAGACTTTGATACTTTGTGATTCCGGTTTACAATTCTATAATATTTTTATAGTATTAGATGGCACAGTCTCATAATCCAGTTATAGGGTAAAAGATAACAACATCATCACAATAAATACATAATTCATTTGTAATATAAAATGATAATATTACTTGT
>CAZQWP010000165.1:0-3837 GCA_964597005.1 uncultured Methanosarcinales archaeon
AAAAATTGATGAGAGTTATACGTCAAAAACATGCTGTTCTTGTGGAAAACAACATTATATGCCACTTTATCAGCGTGAAATGATATGTGATTGTGGTAACAATATTGATAGAGATAGAAATAGTGCTATCAATATCATGTTACGTTACCTATCACAAAATGCCAATTGGACAGGCTATCGGGAATTTCTCGATAATTTACAAACAGGGCTACAATTTGTAGTTACTTGTAAGAATCTCCATGCGTAAGCGTGGAGTAGTTCAAGATATTGCATCAGGTTGTTGTTCTCTGGGGAGAGCTTATTAATCCACATAATGGCTATATAAATCTGGAGGTTATTGGCCATAATAAGTGGATGCGGATTTGCATGTGACGAGTGTATACTCTTCGAAGAAAATGTATGTTCCGGTTGTTCATTAGATATTGAACTTGTCCGCGAATGCGAAATTATGATGTGTCTTGACGAGAATAAGCTCGATAACTGTTTGCAGTGCAGACCAAGGCTTAGTTGTGAGAAATACTCAAGAGCGCTCAAGAATTGCCCGCTTCGTGTTTCAATCATCGGACACTAGATCGATAATTTAGTCTGTTTGGTCCTTGCTATAAGGCCGCCTGTATCAACTACGTCTTTCAGTATACCAAACAAGACATTGCTGGCTACTTGCATGAACTGTTCATTGTTATCTTTGATCTCATATGCAGGGTCAGATGGCGGAATTTTGATTCTGGTTACGTCCATACGGTACTCTTTGAGATCCGTATCTGCAGATTCCCGAACCATGTTATTTGTTTCAAGACATTTTTTGATATGGTTCTGGTTGAGCCCTACCAGTGTTAGCTCATGTTTAAAACAGGGTCTTTTAAGCAGTGTCGAGATTATGTATATAGCAACAGGTACCCGAATATTTGGTTCAAGAAACCTTAGATGGCTGCTGATCAATGAATATATGTCCCCAAACGGCTCCTCTGATGTTTCTTTCCGGCTATAGGCCTTGGCCGGAGGGATCTCGACCTCATTGACCATTTTCATATCACGAAGTGCACGGAGGTATCCGGTCAGGACCAGACGGTGTTCATTGAATCCCCCGGTCTTTAACTCGCGTGTGATGCCACTGATTGATAATTGTCGGTCTTCTAATATTTCGTTGATCTTGGTATAAAGATAGTCTGGCATTCTCTCGGCATCAAGATTGGTAACAAACTTGGATAAACTTATCGGTTATAGGGGGTTCTGCAACATTACATTTTAAAATAAATGTTGGAACGATAGTTCAATTCCATTTTAACATCTTTGAACCAGCTTTGGACCGCACGAACTGACATTATATGCCCTCACATCCCCGAATCTGCTTAGGGTCTCATGCACTTCATTTTCCATCCCATCTTCCGGAAATGTAAATATGGTGTCTCCGAGCATTGCCTGTGAAGCCATTCCGCCGGCGGCTTCCACTGCCTCGACCACATCCAGTGCACGGCTGCTCAGGAGTCCTGTGTCTACTGCAAAATCCCTCGACAATGCCATAAAGTTTTTAAGTGAAGGTTTTTTGAGGAGTGCTTGAAGTGCTGATCTGCCGGCTGAATTTATCTGTTCGACCATGTGCATATCTTCGAGTACGGATTTTGTAGATATTTCTCCAAGGACAATGCAGAAAAGCCTGTAATCCCTGGCAAGAATACTGTCCACTTTGCCATATCTCGGCGCACCGGGACCTGTCCTTATCACAATACCGCCGTGTGACTGTGCTGCAACGTCCCCCAGTCCGCTCCTGTTTGTGACCTCTGCCACATGTGCGGTTTCTGCCAGCTGGTTTGCGGTAAGGTCCAGCGAAAGCGCTTGGTTAAGTGCGTATGCAGTGCCCAAGGCACCTGCCCCGGATGCCCCGAACCCACATCCCACTGGTATGTCTGTTGTGCTTTCAACCATGACTGGAATATCAGTGAGCATCTTTACTACATTGTGTGTGGTCATGGCTTCGGTCTCTGAGCCATTCAATGTGACAACTGTCCTGTCGCCTGTTTTGCAGGGTTTCACAGTGGTCTCAACACCGCCATTTAAAACGATACCGCATCCGGTAGAACCCTTGCGGCGTGGGTCGTCATTTTCGTGGATCTCGAAAAATCCGGTGATATGAGCGGGTGCAAAAGCTCTTCCTGTGCCCACCAACGGTTTTAATATTTAAGAAACCCCCTTTGCCCGGAGAACTTCAGCCAGCTCATCAAGTAATACGGATGCAATCAATCTTTTGGTGCCGCTGATGTGAAGTATTTCCGGTTTACCTATGCCGATTATATGTACCTCGTTCTGGTCTGTCCCAATCCCCCCTTCGGTGACATCGTTTGCGACCATCAAGTCAAGACTCGATTCTCGAAGTGTATCGTTTGCCCGCTTTAGCAGTTCATCGGGTGTTACACCTGTCTCAGCCTTAAACCCGACTATTACCAGACCGGGATGTGACGTGCGGGCTTCCTTTATGAGTTTTCTTGTAGGTCGCAAGGCAAGGGACAGACTTTCTCCGGATTTTATCTTGTCTTTTGCGGCATCAAGAGTATAGTCAGAGATCGCTGCTGCACTGATAAGCGCATCATAATTTTTACCAAGTTCAAAGAGCACGGCATCTGTCATTTGTTCGGCAGTCCCGGCGAATATTTCATTTATTCCCGGGATGTTCAGGTGGCTTCTGTGAACAAGGGTGACGTCTGCGCCGCGCCTGTACGCTTCAAGCGCAAGTTCGGTTCCGGTTTTCCCGGATGAGCGGTTGGTCAGTATCCGGATCGGGTCAATGTATTCTGCGGTTGCACCGCTTGTGATGAGAATACGTTTACCTGCAAACTTGCGGCTTCCAAGCGCACGTTCTACATTTAAAAGGATGACATCGTTGGAAGCGATCTTTGCGACCCCCTCTTCAAGATGGGGGTCAATGAAACGAATTCCCCATGACTTTAATTTCCCGATGTTATCAGTTACGGCGGGGTGTTTGTACATGGATTCGTGCATCGCAGGAACAACGATGACAGGGACATTTGAACCGATTGCAGTTGTCGCGAATGTCGTAACAGGTGTGTCATCGATTCCATGTGCGATCTTTCCGATGGTGTTTGCGGTTGCCGGTGCGATCAGGAGCAGGTCCGCAAGCCCTTTAAGTCCGCAAAATTCCACATGCTCAACCTTTCCTGTTAGTTCTGTGACCACATAGTGCCCTGTTGCATAATGAAGTGCATCGGAATGGATTATCCGCTCTGCTGCGCTGGTGATCACTGCATAAACATCTGCACCATTCCGTATCAACTCCCTCACAAGTTCGATAACACGGACGGCTGCAATACTACCCGTAACTGCAAGCACGATCGTTCTGTCCTTGAGTGATCCGCTCTTTTGCCTGTGTATCCAGAGTGTGGGATGTGATCCGGAATCTGTCATTGTCCTGTGTTGTGTATTCTAACAATAAGTAGATTACCATGAAGTAACGCTTGTATCAAGTTAGTTTAGAAAAAAATAAAGAGGATTTCGATTAACCCACAATTTTGAGTAATAAATGTATTCAAACTCAATTATATCCTCTCGTTTTTGTCCTTGTTATGTATTTCTCTTCATTTAAACCTGATTTTGAGGATAGCTCCCGCTATCCTAGATCACTCCTTTGGTTTTTAACTTTTAGCCGAGAAGTCCCCTTTCGTAAGATGGGGGATGAAAGGCGTACTATCCGCATATAACATTGAAAGATAACATATTTATAGTTATATTATAATATTATTAACTATGCAACACAATCTTGACAAGAGGAATCATTCTGTATATTCATTGCAGTATCATTTTGTGCAATGTGTAAAATATAGAAGA
>CAZQWP010000166.1:0-3810 GCA_964597005.1 uncultured Methanosarcinales archaeon
CTCACCATTAACGCAGGTGCAGTGGATTGCGCCGTACACTGCCGAAGAACTCAGGGGTACATAGAGAGTATTGAAGGTATTGATGCCGCTGTTATACCCTTGTACGAACTGTGCATTGAAAATGACCTTGCGTTCATTTTTACAGCCGACCATGATATGGCATTTGGAGCAAAGAATGTTCGCGGTGGACACCAGTCCGAAAAACATGCAGTTACCCCTGAAGCACAGAAGATACCACTTATAATACATGCAGCTGATGTGAACAAAGGAGTGGTAATCGGCGAGTATGGACAGGAAGACATTGCACCAACGATCCTGAATATACTGAACCTTCCAATTGAACTAAGCTATGCGGATGGAAGTGCAATTTCAATTAAAGACTATTTGAACCTGAAGATCGACTTACCTCCTGAAAGCACTGTGGAACTCCTGAAAGAAGACAAGACCATCGCATCTGCATTCGATGATAGCCAATACGTGTTTCTTGGCATTGAACCCGGAAATACCTATATTGTTCGTATAAGTTCTAATGAAATACTACAAGAGCTGAACGGTGTCGGAAAAACAGTGATTGGAAACGGTGTCTTAGATTATGAAGTATTTATGGCTACAGATGTGGCGCTTACATTTGCTGAACAATTTTCATCTCCTCCTGAAAACGGTGGATTACTTCAAAACCGGCGCCATTTAATCGGATGTGCTTTGATCGCATTGATAAATGTCACAGGACTGTTAATAATTCACAGGATATCAAAAGAATCGGAAACAACAGTTTACTGGCTATCGGAGGGTAGAATTGCAGGGAAATGCATATTTTATATAACATCATAGCACTAACGCACTTCCTATTAACATGATGACAAAACCCGAACTTCTGGCTCCGGCAGGAGATATGGAATCTCTCAGGGCTGCCATCGAGAATGGCGCAGATGCGGTATACCTTGGAGCCAGGGCATTGAGTGCAAGGGGTTATGCCACCAATTTTACCATCAACGAACTTATGGACGTCATCGACTATGCCCACCTTCAGGGCGTCAAAATATACGTTACCTTAAACACCCTGATAAAAGACAGCGAAATAGAAAATGCTATCAATACCCTGTATATCCTGACAGAGTTCGGAGTTGATTCCGTGATTGTGCAGGATGTCGGACTGCTCTCACTTGCACGGGAATTGGTGCCTGAACTTCCTATACATGCAAGTACCCAGATGACAGTTCACAACATCGAAGGAGTGCGGTTTTTGCAGGATATGGGAGTTAAGAGAACCGTACTTGCAAGAGAGCTGGCACTGGACGAGATTAGAGAAATCAAAGAGGAAACCGGCATTGAGATCGAAACATTCATACATGGTGCCCTGTGCATTTCCTATTCCGGCCAGTGCCTCTTGAGCAGTATGATAGGCGGAAGAAGCGGTAATCGGGGGCACTGCGCCCAGCCGTGCAGGAAAAAATACATGTTGAAAAGGGGTGGCAGAAAGGTTGGAACGGACGGCGATTACCTGTTAAGCCCGAAAGACCTGAACACAAGCCGCCTCCTGCCAAAACTCATGGATGCAGGCATTGATTCCTTTAAAATAGAAGGGCGAATGAAGCGGCCGGAATACGTTGCCGGAGTGGTGCAGATATACCGCAAGCTGATCGACAGGTATGTGGAAGACCCTTCAGGCTATTTTGTCTCTGAAGACGAGGCGAGGCGCCTTGAACAGCTCTTTAACAGGGAGTTCACAGAAGGATACTTTCTAGGAAACCCACGCGGCAAACTGATGAGCCGCCTTCGTCCCTACAACCGGGGAATCCCCATAGGTACGGTTGCCGGTTATGACCGGAAACAGAAGCAAGTGCGTGTCGGGCTTACCGCTGCGCTGGATACAGGTGACGGAATTGGGATCGAGGGTGATGTTGAGATTGGTGAGACAGTGCACTGTATGTACATAGACGGCAGGATAACAAACCATGCAGATGCTGGGTACGTTGTCGATATCCCCTTTGGAGGGGAGGTATATGATGGAAATATTGTGTACAGGACACTGGATAGATCACTAATGGAATCCCTGAAAAAAACGTTTACATCTCCCTTTCCAATACGAAAAATACCTGTTACCATCACAGCAAAGGCTGTTGCCGGCTCACCGTTCGAATTAAAAATCGAAGATTATGATCTTAATATGGTGCACATGAACGCGGATTATGTGGTTGAACACGCTGTTAAAAAACCAACAACTTCCGAGCAGATCAAAAAACAACTGGGAAAACTTGGGAACACTGCCTTTGAGACGGGTGCCATCGAGATCGATGCCGAAGACGATATATTCGTCCCCATGGGACAGTTGAATAATGTCAGAAACCAGATGATATCCCACCTTGAAGCGATGCGAATAGCAAGATGGAGACGTTTACCACATATTCCCTATATTGAAGAAGGAACATCGTTTGAAGGAGATACAACCGGAAAAACCCTGCTTTCCGTTAGTGTGACCAATTTCGAAGGAGTTCAGAGTGCCATTAAAGCCGGTGCGGATGTGATATACATCGGAAGCGAGATGTATCGCGGTTCCGGGACTCCGGGTCTTGAAGCGTCTGTGCAGCATGTACATGAGGCTGGGAAAAAGATATATCTTGATACACCACGAATCGTCAGGAATGGTGAAATGGATCCGGTCAGGGAAACACTTTCAACTGCAAAAACATCCGGTGCTGATGGAGTACTGGTGTCCAACCTCGGGGTTTTTAAACTTGCAAAGCAGGCAGGACTTTCAATAATAGCTGATAGCCCGCTCAATGTGTTCAACCGGAAGTCCCTTGAATTTTTCCTTAACCACGGTGCATCAATGGCAGTACTGTCACCGGAACTGACACTCGGGCAGATAAAACAGATCACACCAGTCGGCACAGTTGAGTGTATCGTTCACGGGCGCCTGACACTCATGGAATCCGAGCATTGTCTGGTGGGCGGAGTTCTTGGAGGCACTGGTGTATGTACTTCACCATGTGAAGACGGTGAGTTTGAACTTATGGACGAGAAAGGGTTTGCATTTCCAATCAGGATGGATTCTAATTGCAGGACACATCTGCTGAACTCAAAAGAACTGTGCCTGCTCGAAGATATTCCTGAGATCGTCAAAACCGGTGTTTCAGGTATCCGGATCGATGCAAGAACATTTGAACCCGTACATATCGAGAAGATCACAGAGGCGTACAGGAATTCTCTTGACAGATTTTTTGAGGAGGGTGAATATGTGCGAAGATTCTGCAAGGACATAACAGAAGGTTATACGAAAGGGCATTATTTCCGGGGTGTCCTATGAAGGTGTTTTTCTCGGGATCTATACGGGGTGGTCGCCAGATGCTGCCTGTGTATCAGCATATCTGCGATCTCTTGAACCACATGGGATTCGATGTCACGACCCTGCATGTGGCTGATGAAAATATCGATGAGACAGAATCAAGCATGACCGAGCAGGAAATCTACGAGCACGATATGAAAATGCTGAAAATAAGTGACTGCCTAATCGCTGAGGTCACGGTCTCATCCATAGGCGTGGGCTATGAGATATGCCGGGCTCTGGAGCGCGGTCTGCCTGTGCTGTGCCTACATGATCCACAGGCAAATGTTTCAGCCATGATTCTTGGAAACCCAAACATACAGGTTAAAGAGTACACTGGTCAAGAACATCTGGAAAGTGTCATTCGCGAATTTACCGAATCTTTAAGGAATAGGGATGTGTAATTGCCTGATAGGCTTTGTGTAGAAAATCTGACTTGACTTTCAAAGAAGAGGTTAAAATCTATATCAACATGCCCAATGATT
>CAZQWP010000167.1:0-3772 GCA_964597005.1 uncultured Methanosarcinales archaeon
AATGGCAGACGGTGGTGTGTATGAGGGTCTGGACCGCCAGTGTGCCCTGACGCTTGCCGCACAGACAGTGCTTGGTGCTGCAAAGATGGTGCTTGAGACCAGAACCCATCCGGAAGAACTCAAGGACATGGTTACTTCACCGGGTGGGACAACCATAAGGGGTATCCATGCACTTGAAGAGTATGGCATCCGTGCGGCTTTCATGAATGCTGTTATTGCGGCTTCGAAACGTTCAAGGGAACTCGGGAAATGATATGTTATTCCGGGACAACTCCGGATTGTTCAATACACACCAAGTTCATCAGCAAGTTCTTTTATCCGATTGATGTTTTCTTCACTCACTCGTTTAACACGCATTCTTGAGATGTATTCCTCTAAGGATATACGTTCTGTGCCACGCATCAGGTTATCGGCATGTGCAACGATCTTTTCCTCAATTGATCTGGGGATGTAATCATCGTCCGGAAGACCAAACGATCTGGCGTCCTCCCTTGATAAACCGGCACCTATATGGCATTTTATGATCCGTACGATCCAGGTGTCAAGACCAAGTTCTTCTGTTATCTTTGCACCAACAACTGCGTGATCTATTCCATGGGTGCGCGCGCGCCCAAGATCATGAAGAATAGCCCCAATCTCAACCAGACCGACATCAACCAGTTTTCCAGATGCAGCAAGTTTGCGTGCGATTTTAACAGAGAGCGATGACACTGCCATACAGTGCTCGATTACATCTGGCTCACAGCCGGTTTCTGATAATAGCTTTACTGCATTCTCATGTGAGATCATGCTGGCTTTACAGTTAAACCCTCAAGATGCCTTCTTATCTTCTCTATAAAAATAGCATTATCTTCAAACATCAGGTCTTCGCCACACATGGGGCAAAGGAATTCGTTTTCTGCGGCATCGTTGAATAGAAACCGGGCACACCCCTCGGGACATACATAAAACACGTTTTTCTCTTCAAATTCAAGACGCGCTTGCAGATGTCTAGTTAAATTTTTCTTTTCTTTTATCAGTTGGGGTTCAACGTCCGACATATCCAGATGCCAGAGGTAGGTAAGCCATCCACTATTGGAATCACGTTCCCGCCGGCATACCGCAAGCTTATTTTCGAGCAGTATAAAAAGAGTTCTTCTCACTACATTTAGCAGAACCTCGGTTGCTCCTGCTACCTGTTCATCCGTTACCTCGCCCTCTGGCATTTTTTCGATCATCTTAATCCCCTCTTCGCCCACAAGTCGCAATAGGTAACCTCGGATAACCAGATCATTCAAATCTATCAAAAATTTTCACCTCATCAATGGCACACATATCTAATGTATTGTAATATTAAGTTTTGCGTAATATCCCATTATTCCCGATTATTTACTAAATCGCTTATGTAAAAATGTTTTCATTTTTATTGATGCGCACAATCCAGTAACTTACGTATGATGAATACGCTGTTCCTGACTTTCTCAAGGGCATCCTGGCGACTTCTTCCGGTTGCAATGACCGATGTTACCGGGTCGCCTGCAAATGCCTTATGACCGTAATTCGGGATGTCTGCGGTATTCTCTTTAAGTATTCCATCCAGTACCTGTTTATTGATCACCACATCGCGGTTAGTATACAGAACTGCCCTGGCTGCAAACTGGCATGTTTCGGGCTTTTCAGGGAGTTCACCAACAAATGCTTTCACATGTGCATTGAATATGTTAATACCGGTTGCAAGTTCCACAGTATCCAGGCTACCCTGAAATCTCGCATTGATCTCAATGACAACAGGACCGCTATTTGAGATGATGAAATCCACGCCGTTAGAACCCACCAGTCCGAACTCCATGACCAGTTCTTCTGCCATCTCGCACATTTTTTCTGCATAAGGCGTTTCATAGAGTGTTATGTTCCCACAATATGCAAAAGGCAGTTCCGTAAGCCAAGGTATACCTATTAGCTGTTCGTTTATTGCAATGGCACGAGCCTCGTTTTTTGTGGAGAGAACTGAAACGCTTGCAGCAGTGCCGGATATGAAATCCTGGATAAGCATGTCTTCCGGTGTCATCGGTGGATAGAGGTCCGATAGGTCATCGAGGATCGTGAATAGCTCATCCTTGTTTGTGGCCATCCTGTTGAGTATACCACCGCCTGCATATTTTGGTTTGACCATCAGGGGATATTGCGCAGATTCAAGTTCATTACTGGAATATATGCGGGGATGTGGGATGTCCAGTGTAACAAGCCTTTTTGCAAACCTTGCCTTATTTGAAACTTCCTGCATGACCTGCGGTTCATTGTTTAGGATCGGACATGGGAGATGGCTAAGGTCAATCATCTCAAATCCGGAACCCAGCACAATAGCATCAAAACCAACATCAAAGCTTTCTATGAGTTCTATTATCATTTCACGGTCTATCTGTTTTATATCCATCTGCTCGCCAAGATCAATCGTCCTTGAACCGGCAGCACATCTTGCAAGGTCTATATCACAGAATGCATCGATGGCGTACACATTGTACCCCGCCCTTCTGGCAGAGCAGACAATGTTACGGCTACTGTATCCGATTGCTAGGATGTTTTTCATTCTTTCCTCAATTTGCTTTCAATATTCAGGATTTGCTCCTGATAATGCGAACAATCCGTATTCAGTCCGCAGGACCGCGATCTCATCACCGGCTTGAGCTGCAAGGAACAGGGGTTTTTTGATCGTAACGGTATTGTAGGTCACAGGGTCGAGCACCATGATGTCGTCGTCCTCAATCGCGACCAGCACTGCTGTGACAGCATCGCTTCTTTGGGCAATGCGGGTGGAACCCTTCATTTCATCAGGTAGCGCGTTAAAACGTGAACCGTTCGCGAGGTCAATACCGTTTATCCGTTTGGCTGAATTGGTAACTTCGATAATACGGTCCTTGAAATGTATAACGTCCCCGGGCATGAATTCTGGCAGCCGCATGGAGAATGTTACCCGATACAGGTCTTTTCCATCTTTCTGTCCAAACAGCGATGGTGATTCGGAAAAACTGCCTCCCATCTCTTCCACGATTGTGCGGCAGATGTGGTTGCTGGTGTTGTTTGAGCCTATATAGAGGTCTGCTCCTTCTTTCAGGTCTAATGAATCGGTTATGAATGCGAGGCGATCACCTTTTTTTTGCATATGGCGTACAACGTTCTTTGCAATGGCGATGCACTGTCCTTTCTCGTCCTTCGTGGGTACGCGGTTGGTTGCCCTGACCTGTATTATTCCTTCGAAGTAGCCGCCTGACATGCGGCTGCACATGTCGCAGGATTCCCGTGTGATACGGACTTCGGTATCCAGTTCCTGATGGACCGGTTCACCCATGATACCTGCGTCGACCTCCACATGCACGCGGTATATATATGGTGTGAGCTGGCGGGGTTCGATACATATCTCTACGTCCTCTACATCCTTGTAGACAAACAGCGCATTCTCTACGCATCTACTCACGACGTTCCCTGTGTTCCCGATGTTTGCCCATTTGCCCCGGTTGAAGTACGCGTTGCATTTGCTGCATATTTTTGCGTGGAGTACCAGCGGCAGTTCCGCAAGATGGAATTGTTCAAAGAAACAGTCCTTGCAGACGGTACCTAATAACTTCCCGGTTTCTTTACCACATTTTGGACATACGGTGGAGTTCATTAGGGGTCATTGTAGAAGTTTATTGGATATAAGTCCTATCGCTCTTTTATGTTATATTAGTTTATTTTGATAAATGAGCTTATGCCATTTTAGTTAATGGTCCTTATTTTGGGATAAAGAATCCTAAAA
>CAZQWP010000168.1:0-3768 GCA_964597005.1 uncultured Methanosarcinales archaeon
TAATATAACTATGAATATGTTATCTTTCAATGTTGTATGCGGATAGTACGCCTTTCACCCCCATCTTACGAAAGGGGACTTCTCGGCTAAAAGTTAAACCCTTCACCAATGGCAGGCGCATGCGCCTCTACACCAACCTCGTCCTTTATCCATTGTGCAAACAGTTCCGTTTCGTCACCATGCATGACGAAAACATTTTCAGTGCCACTGTCACAGAAGTCTGTGACGATCATTTTTAGCTCTTTGTCTCCGCAGTGGGCTGAGAAATCGTACTGCTCGATCTTTGGGCTAAGATGCTGGATATTACCTTCATTCTCGATGACACCAGTATCAACTGCCATCCTGCCGTTAGTGCCTTCAACCTGATATCCAGTGATCATGATCTTTGTCTTTGGGTCTCTGTGCAGCATGTCAAGATAATACAGCACAGGACCTCCGTTTAGCATTCCTGCGGTGGTTATTATCACAGAGGAATCCAGGGGAACACGTCTTCTCTTGAATCCTTTTACAATGGATGCATTATGGAACGCCCTCTCAAGATGTGCCGGGTTTCGCAGGTAACGCGGATTTTGCATCATGAGTTTGTACGCCGTGATACCCATACCATCAACATAGGGATGAATTCCGTGGAAATCTAACAGCATGAGGATCTCCTGAGTCCGCCCGATCGCAAATGCAGGTATAATGACATTACCACCAATGTCCAGTGTCTCCTCCAGCGAATCCATAAATGCGGACTCGGTCTCTTTCCGTGAAGGATGGTCATCTGAGAAATAGGTACTCTCTATTATAAGCGTATCAGCCTCTGGATGATCCACGGCTGCCGATACCAGACGGGTGTCCAGGGTGTTGATATCCCCTGTATAGAACAAACTCTCCCCGCTCTTTGATTCAACATACACAGAGGCTGCACCCGGGATATGCCCGGCATCATAAAACTGTACTGTATAACCGTGTGTCGCAAACTCAACACCAGTATCAACTGTTGTTGTACGTTGAATAAACCTGTAAAGATCGTCCACGTCATATCCCGCAGGAATACCGTTTGCCCTGGCGATCTTGAGCGTATCTTTTGCAAGCATGTTCGCAAATGCTGCTGTGGGAGGGGTCATGAAGATATCAGGGTTCATATCCATCAGGTTCGGGACCGCACCACAATGGTCCAGATGTCCGTGGGACACCAGCACTGCCTTCGGATTCAGCCCATTTAGAGGATATTCTGGGAATTCTCCAGGTTTCATACCATAATCTATCAATATCTCCTCGTTCAGAAAAACTGCCGAACGGCCAACTTCACGGCACCCGCCTTTAAATTGTATGTTCACTGTTTTGCCTCAGTTTTGTATTTTATATGGCATCCTGCCAGATTTTGATTTTCTTCACACTTACATTGATAATCTTCGATAATTTGATCGCATCCGCAACATCCAGATCATCCACTGCCAAGATCTTGGCATCTGCCAGTTTTTTCGCAGTCATTTTACCTATCCCAGGAATATCAGTAATTTTCTCTGGTCGGGGTGATTTTGGACGTTTGAGTTTTTCAGCTTTCTGGGCATTTTGCCATTCGATGAAATTGCAATTAGGACATCCGAGATTCCAAGGTCTTTTGCCTGCAGTTATTATCTGTATGTGGTAAAGCCCGTGTTCTGTGCACAACTTATCTGTCACGATCACCTGACCACTTTTTGGCAGTGGCAAAGAAAAATCACAATTCGGATAACCTTCACATCCAATGAACCGTGAACCCCTCTTTGACCGTCGGACCATGAGATCCGAACCGCATTTCTGGCAGGTACCGATTATCTTGTCCTCTCGAAGTCCTGCACGCAAGGAATCTGAAATAACGTCTTTATTGCTTTCCAGTTCCGAGAATATCGCATCCAGCATGCCCCTTGATTCCTTTAATACATCATCTTCCCCGATTTTACCCTCTGCGATACAGTCCATATTCTCTTCGAGTTTACTTGTCATCTCCGGGTTTGTAATGGTAGGTGCATAATTTTCAAGTGCTTCGACGACTGCATACGCTGTTTTTGTTGGCTGGAGCGGATTTCCATGGACATAGGCTCTTGAATACAACTTGCTGATGATCTCATGACGCGTAGCTTTAGTACCAAGACCAAGTTCCTCCATAATACGAATCAAACGACCCTGCCCATACCTTGTTGGTGGTTGTGTCTCCTTATCAACCATCTCAACCTTCCTGACATCCAACCGGTCTCCCTCATGCAGTTCTGGAAAGAGCCTGTCTTCGGGCGCATTGTATGGGTAGTACCATCTCCATCCCGGCACAACCAAACGCGCGCCGTTTGCCTTAAACTCTTCTTCATTTATATCGAACTTGACGCGCATTGTCTCCCACTGCGCAGCATCGGCAAAGGTTGCAAAGAATCGCCTGACAACCAGTTCATAGACTTTCCATTCATCGTCTTTTAGTTCAGATCGTTTTGCAAGTGACGCAGGGTAGATCGGAGGGTGGTCTGTAGTTTCCTTTTTACCGCGGGTTGGCACCAAATCTTTCTTTTCAAGAAGTTTTTCGGCATATTGCTTGAATGCCCCGTTTTTGAATAATTCTATCTGTGCACGCAGGTCAAGGGACTCAGTGTATACTGTGTTGTCAGTTCTTGGATATGAAATAAAACCATTGGTATAGAGCATTTCAGCGATCCGCATGGCATTTGATGCAGTCAGACCAATGGAACTTGCAGCACCGATAAATTCAGTAGTGTTAAAAGGAATTGGCGGTTTGTCGGTCTTTTTAGATTTTATAACGCTTGACACGATCGCACTTTTGCCAAGCTTTGCAAACACAGATTCTGCTTCCTGCTTATCCCAGAAACGCCTGATCATGTGCTGGCATAAGAATTCCTCACCTTTTGGGTCTGCAAGACTGGCAAATATTTCCCGGTATGGTATTGGAATAAAGACATCCCGCTCTTTTTCCCTGTCCACTATCAAGGCAAGGGTCGGTGACTGCACCCTGCCGACCGATAAGAACATCCTTCCAAGCCGCCCTGCTGAAATGGATATGTAACGTGTAAGCGCTGCCCCCCAAATCAGGTCGATAACCTGTCGCGAATGTCCTGCATCTGCCAGATTAAAATCCATAGACACTGGATTTGAAAATGCATCCATAATCGCTTTTGGTGTGATTGCACTGTAATGGACACGCTCGAACTTGACATCAGGATTAACCTGTCTTACAATGTTCAATGCCTCGGCACCGATGAGTTCCCCTTCCCGGTCATAGTCAGTGGCAATTGTCAGCCTGTCGGCGCTCTTACCAAGTTTCTTAAGGGCAGATACGATCTTTACGTGTGTGGATGTTGTGATTATCTCAGCATTGATCAGTTCCCTTGCATCCACTTTCTGCCAGTTATTATATGATTTTGGGTAATCCACTCCAACAATGTGTCCGCTAAGCCCCATAAAAACCGTCTTGCTGTCAGTTCCATACTCATATGTATCCACTCCGCTGACACGTACCTGTTTTGGTTTTTTGGGGGCAAGAATTGCGGCAATTCGTTTGGCTGCAATATGTTTTTCTGCTATGATCAGATGCATTGGCAACTCCAGGTTCGTTTTATATTTTTAAAAATTGATTGGATTAACTTTGTTGAAGTTTCCTTTTCTAATAAAAGGTTTTGGTTAATCTTATTTATAAATATAAGTAAGTCTAAAATAAATTATTGGTAAAGAATTGTAGGAATCTGGCATGAGCAAGGAAACAATTTAATACTTCTGAAAGCTATCGGTAATGGCTAT
>CAZQWP010000169.1:0-3639 GCA_964597005.1 uncultured Methanosarcinales archaeon
TATCCATTATATCTTCCAGACGTTTTGTCCCCAAAAACAGCACCAGGACGTATTGGAATCATCTCATCCAGGACAATGTCAAATCTGTCCTTGAAATAGTCCTCGAAGTTTTCCTTTGCACCCATGTTGTCAAACATCATATGGAAAGCATACTCATCAGAATGCCTAGGATATATGCCATATGCTGCAAAACCACCTCCCAGACCATTTGAGCGGTCATGCATAAGAGCAATTGACTTAATGATGTTACTTCCATCAATTCGCTTTCCGGACTCACTAATCATGCCGGAAATAGCACATCCAGATGGAATGTAACAGTTACTTCTCATTTAATTCACCTATATTTCCTTCACCGACTTCCACTGAAGTGGATTCAGATTCATGAACAGAATCAGGGTTTTTTCGATTTTTAATCTCTTCAAGCAATTTCTTGAAATCCTCTCCACCGCTTTCGGGTGGTTTGGGTAATTTCAATTTCTTACGCATTGCCGTTGGCTCACCCAACTTTCCGGTTTCCATAAACATCTTGAGTCCTCCTTTGAAGCCCTCTGGAGCCACACCGCGTTCATTGGAGAGGTTCTTCAGATGGTCAAAGACCTTCATCATACCAAATTTCTGCGGGCATAGTTCATAACAAGTATAACAGCCTGTGCAATACCAGATATCCGGGGATTCTACAATCTCGTCCAGTTTACCATTTATAATATCACCGATTATCCGGTTCGGTTCAAACCTTGGAATGATTTTGGTAACAGGGCAATCATCGATACATGCAGCACATTCATAGCAGCGCCTCAAAGCTGGCAGGTCGAAATATTTTCTTGCACTTTTAAGGTGTTCTGAGCGCTCATTATACGTTTTGACAAAGGATTCTGTTTCGACCCTATGCATGTCCATGCCAAGTTCGGAGGGGTTAAATCCAAATGCAAGCCCCATAAGCTCTGTGAAATATATAATCGGCATATGCAATCTTTCGCCGCTCTTTTCCATGAGATACTGCTTGGAATCAAATTGTGTAAAGCAAGCAGGACACATCATTGTCATGGCATCTGCTATTTCCTGAACCTCAAGAATCTTCTCGCGTGAGAGTGCCACCGAATCCAAGGGGTCTTCGATGTTGCTTAAATTATTGCCACAACAGAGCATCTTTGTTGTATAGTCCACACTTTTAGCACCAAGTGCTTCAACAAGAAGATCGAACTTTGTGGGATGGTTCGGGTCATCAAAATGTATCGCAGAACTTGGACGAATCAAATGGCATCCATAATGAACTGCGATTTTCATCCCATCAAGAGGTGTTGTTATGTGTTTTTTGATCTCATCGATGCTAAGATCATCATATAATACCTCAATGAGATGCTTAACTTGTATGGTGCCCTTGTACTCGTGTCCAACACTTGCAAGTACCTCATTAACTTCGCGGCGAAGTCGAGTGTTTATATTAAGTTCGGTTGCCGCTGCTTTTAATGTACTGTAACAACCATTACATGGTGTTACAAGATCCATGCCCATATTTTCTGCCAGACAAAGGTTCCGGGCTGCTATGACATACCATGTAAATTCTTCTCCCACTTTAATAATTGATTTTGTGGGACAACAGGTAACACCATCCATATCATGAAGTCCAACGCCCATCCTATCACATACAATTCGTATTGATTTCTCCATAAAAGGAAAACGCGCCGGAATCATGCACCCCCAGAACACTGCATAATCTGTCATTTTTAATGAACTCCTGTTTTTGTCTCGTATTGGCTAGTATCAATTTGTGCAAGTCCCAAAAGTTGAATTATATTTGCTGAGTTGGTTTTAAAATTGGTTTTTTGTTTGGTACTAGTAGGTAGCCACTTAACTACTTCCTTATATATAAAGATTGTCCAAGAATAATATAAACTTTTTATAATAAAATTGTCATGCTCCTGCTTTTTTAATTTACCCGATATGGTTTTGATGATTAATTCTGCCTATAATTTAGTAAAAATATTAACTTTAATCAAAACCTATAAATAAAATAATGTTACAATCACTTTCCGATTGCTGTGTTCCCATAAATTTGAAGATTGTGGAATGAAGTATACTTATTATCCAAAAAATGGAAGCGATTTACATGGTAAATCTAAGACAACCAAACTCAAATGATGCAACACGGACGTTCAACCGATCTAAAAGTGTTGTACCAATGTCCGGCTTATGCACACGATGTGTGGATGGATGCCGCGGTAACTGTGAAATTTTCAAGTCCTCGTTCAGAGGGCGGGAAGTTTTATATCCCGGTCCCTTCGGAGAAATTACGGCGGGTGCTGACAAGAACTATCCTGTGGATTATTCACATTTGAATATACAGGGATATGCAGTGGGTGCAGTGGGTCTTCCAGAAGGTATAAAGGCTGATCCCGATACTGCACGGTTCCCAAATGTTGACACTACAACTGAATACGGATGGAATAAAAAAGTAAAGATGAGAGTACCTATATTCACAGGTGCGCTTGGTTCCACAGACATTGCGGGAAAGAACTGGGAACATTTTGCAGCAGGTGCGGCTATTTCAGGAATTACCCTTGTTTGTGGCGAGAATGTCTGTGGCGTTGACCCGGACCTTAAACTTGATAATAACGGGCTTATCACTGAATCACCAGAGATGGACCGCAGGATCGACCTCTACAAACAATTCACCGACGGCTATGGTGAAATGCTTGTCCAGATGAATGTGGAAGATACAAGACTGGGTGTTGCAGAGTACATATCCAGCAAGCACAATATGGAAACCATTGAACTCAAATGGGGGCAGGGTGCAAAATGTATCGGTGGCGAGATAAAGGTGAAGAGCCTTGAACGTGCGATCCAACTTAAGAAGCGCGGCTATATCGTCACCCCTGACCCTGAAAAATCATCAGTTAAGGAAGCATTCAAGTTGGGTGCTATCAGAGAGTTTGAACGCCACTCCAGACTTGGTTTTGTTGATAAGGAATCGTTCCTTGAGGAAGTGGACCGCCTCAGGTCACTTGGATTTAAGCGTGTCACCCTAAAGACCGGCGCCTATTCCATGGCAGAGACTGCAATGGCAATAAGGTACAGTTCAGAGACAAAGATCGATCTCCTGACCTATGATGGTGCACCAGGTGGCACCGGAATGAGCCCATGGCCTATGATGGAAGAATGGGGTACACCAACATTCTACCTGCAGTCACTGGTCTATGAATTTGCCGAAAAACTCAATGCGAATGGAATAAGAGTGCCTGACCTTGCAATGGGAGGTGGGTTCTCAAGCGAGGACGGTATCTACAAAGCGCTGGCAATGGGTTCACCATACTTTAAAGCAGTATGTATGGGTCGTGCCCTGATGATCCCGGGCATGGTGGGAAAGAATATCGGTGTGTGGCTTTCAGAAGAGAACCTTCCGAAAACCGTTTCCGAGTTTGGACATCGTCCTGAGGAAATATTCGTTCACTATGAGGAACTGGCAGAGTGTTATGGCGAGGATATGAAAAACATCCCACTTGGAGCACTTGGAATATATTCATACGTCGAGAAAACAAAGGTTGGACTCCAGCAGCTTATGGCAGGGTCCAGACGGTTCAACATCTCAACACTTTCACGCAATGATGTCATGGCACTTACCGAGGAAGCTGAAAAGGTATC
>CAZQWP010000170.1:0-3627 GCA_964597005.1 uncultured Methanosarcinales archaeon
ACGTGCCGTAAAAGGAGATACGATGTCCCCTGCATGAAGCACGGCTGTAACTTCCTTTTCGTTAAAAAATGATACTGCATCTTCTATTGCTTTCAGGTTATCGTGCGAATCTGACATTATTCCTATCAATCATAACACCTCTTTAATCGTAGCCATTATTGTTGTGGTTTTTACTATTGTTGTAATCATATTTCCCAACTATTTCCTCAACAGCCATTGAATAGCACTGGCATGTCTTTTTATTGAAGCACACAAGGACCACTTTCTCAATAGTAGTACTTCTTTCAAGAAAAAACTTTATTTCACAAACTGCGATCCTTGAGGCACGCTCAACAAGAAAACCATATGCTCCTGTGCTGATCGATGGGAACGCAACGGTCCGTATGCCGTAATGTTCTGCCAGTACCAGAGAGTTCTGATAACACAGTGCAAGCATCTCATCTTCCCCATGAGTTCCGCCCTTCCATATCGGACCAACGGTGTGGATAACCCATTTTGCAGGCAGGTTATATCCTTTCGTGAGCCGTGCTTCACCTGTGGGGCATCCGTTCAGTTTCCTGAATTCTTCCAGCAACCCGGGTCCTGCTGCACTGTGAATTGCACAGTCCACACCCCCGCCGCCAAGCAGCGAGTTATTTGCTGCATTCACGATGGCATCGACCTCCTGTTTGACTATGTCATCACGAACAACCTCGATCCTTTCCCGCATTGTCATACCCTCTTACCTCAGTTACAGATAAGTGACCATCTTCTTTTACATCTTGACCAGCAAAGAACACCACAACTATTGACAAACGGTTATTACGTTTTTCTCCGACAGATCAGCGACGTTGTGGTCCACGCGTTCTTCCTGTAGAATTCCAGTGTAGGGGTATTATTCATATCCGCAAGTAACTGCAGCCTGACCATGCCTTTTTGGGCTGCATATTCTTCTATTTTTTTAATAAAGCGCTTACGATTGCTTTTTTTCTGTATTCTTTTTTGACAACCATATTCTCTATCAAACCGACCATACCCCCCTTATGCTGTTAATATAAGATGTTGCATTGTTATCATTCCTATGATCTGGTTTTCTGATTCAGCAACAAGGACATCTAAACTATTATCAAAGATCAGCATCTTCAGACCTCTTTCCTGTTTTATCGGATCTGGATTGAAGTCCTCTTCTATACTGAATAGTTCTTCCAGTAACCTGCACATATATGGTACATCTTCAATTTTCGCATCTCTTATGTTTACACCCATTTTTATCCACCCCTTCCTGCTGGTATTAAAAGGGCTTATCACCCAGAACGTTTCAACATTATCAAAATATCAATTATAAAGTATTAAATGTTGTGAACTACTCCACGCTTACGCATGGAGCTTCTTGCTTCATTCTTTGAACCATCGTTCACAAGTCCACAAGCCCTTCCCCTCGTTCCGAAGGTGTCAAACGGTTATTAGATTTTGATTTTGGAGTGCAAACTTCTTGATGTTGATTGCAGCATTGATATCCCTATCGTGTTCTGTATTGCATTGTCAAATAAGAAAGAGCGATTACTCGCTCTCCCTCTTCTAAGAACGGAGCGTGCGACTTTCACCGCACTCCGCTCAAGCATTCTATAACCCTTTCTGTATCGGGCAGCAGTTAGACTTTTTTTTTTATGGCGTTCAGTATAAATCAATTGACTACAATTATATCTTGTTCAAATAACCCGAATTCCTATGTTTAAAGAAACCTGTCTCCGAGTTCTCAAATAGTACCTTCTCCAGTCGAAGTAATCCTTGTCCAGATAGGGATTCTTATCCAGTTTAATACCCGGATGTCTGATTATCTTCGTACTCGCAAAGAATTTAAGTACGTATTTTCCAGAGGAGAATACCCATTTCCTTGACCCGATCTTGTGCCAATATCTATTGGCTATCCATCTGGATGATTTATCTGGATGTCTTCTTTTAGCCCAGGTCCAGAGCATATTCCACAGTTTATGGTCGAGTTTGCAGAATGTCTCTTTAGAAACAGCTGATTGATGATATCCGGACCATCCAATGATAATAGGGTTAAGTTTCCGGATGAGTAATTCCTGAGTCCATGCCTTACCTTTCTTAATCACTTCACTAATATTCTTACTGATTTTCTCCAGTGATTTTTTCGAAGGCTTGATAAGGAGTTTTCCTTTATATTTTCGGAAATTCCAACCAAGGAAATCAAATCCATTATCTATATGGGATATGAAAGTCTTTTCATGTGATAGTTCCAGACCTCTTTCCTGTAGGAATGATTTAATCAACTCTGCAATATCTCTAGCTATTTCTTCTGAATCAGCAGTGACAACAAAGTCGTCTGCGTATCTCGCAAAATTGACCTTATGGAAATTGTGTCGTTTTTTGTCGACTATCCCATTTTTAGTTGTATGATATTTAGCTGCTATTGCATTTTCAATACCATCCAAGGTCATATTTGCTAATATTGGAGACACTATGCCGCCTTGTGCAGCCCCTGCTTTCGTGGGGTTCAGATGACGGTTGTAGACATATCCGGCTTTGAGAAATTGCTTGAGAATTGATGCATCCATCGGGATATTAGTCAGTAACCATTCATGGTTTATGTTGTCAAAGCAACCTTTGATATCGCCTTCGAGCACCCAATTAGCAGAATATTTACTGCTAAGGCAGTTGAAAAGGTGAGATTTTGCATCCTTTGAGCTTCTGAACTTGCGAAAGCCAAATGATGTTCTGTCTGCTGTTGTTTCTGCAATAGGGTCCAGAGCAAGGGAATATAGTGCCTGTGTTGCTCTATCATGCATCGTAGGGATACTTAATGGTCGTTTCTTCTTCGTCCCATATTTCGCAATATAGATTCTTCTCATGGGTTTGGATTTATAACCTTTCCCGGAAAGAGTCAGAACAGCTTTCATTTTGGATAATGGTGTTGACCACTTTTCTCCATCAATTCCAGCTGTTCTTTTACCTCTGTTCTGTGTTACTTTCTTTACTGCCAGTAGTTTGGCATGGAAAGAGTTGGTAAGTAAGTATTGCAGTCGTTTAACTAAATGCCATTTTCCTAATCTAACCGCTTTTGCAATTCGGGTTTGCAGTTTATTAACGCCTCTATCAACTGTTTTCCAGTTGATGTATCCCCATTGGATAGGGATATCAGCATCAGCAAGCCTCTCACCCGAAGGTGTCGTTGAGTATCCGTCGAATAAGAAAGAGCGATTACTCGCTCTCCCTCTTCTAAGAACGGAGCGTGCGACTTTCACCGCACTCCGCTCAAGCATTCTATAACCCTTTCTGTATCGGGCAGCGGTTTGACTTTAGTCTAACCGCTTTTGCAATTCGGGTTTGCAGTTTATTAATGCCTCTATCAACTGTTTTGCAGTTGATGTGTCCCCATTGAATAGGAATATCAGCACCAGCAAGCCTCTCACCCGAAGGTGTCGTTGAGTATCTTGCGTTCATAATTATGCCTCCGTTCATGCAATAGAACACCTACGGTAAGTCTGCGTCCTTTCGGACCAAGGCAAGTTTTGAACCTCTATGCATTCCATTACAGATTGCCATTCGCTTTTTACCGTTTCCTTTATCCACTGTGCCATTGTTCTTTCTCACGAAATCACTACCCTCTGTATGGGAGCACATGGG
>CAZQWP010000171.1:0-1738 GCA_964597005.1 uncultured Methanosarcinales archaeon
TTTGATGTTAGAAGAGTCAAAATAGAGAGTAGAAAGCTCTACTCTCTATTGAGTTCTGTAGCGTATCAATTATTAGTCCTTACAGAACTACAAAATGGAGTTGAAAACAAAAACTCATTTGGGAACTTCTTTTAAGAAAGTGTTGTCAAATTAGAAAAGGAGTTTTAGAAGCTAATTTGATAGCCTCAAATAGTGAATATATAAACAGTGAATAGAATACTAGTTATGCATCACAGTCTATAAATCAGGATGTAACCAACATGAAAGGACTAATACCTGCCGCCGGAAGCGGTACCCGCCTGGGTCCGTTTACACATGCCATGCCAAAGGAATTGTTGCCTGTGGGAAACAAGGCGGTTATCGAGCACGTGGTTGAAGCACTTGTAGCTGCCGGGATTACAGACATCACGATTGTTATAAGCCCAAAAAAGCATGGTCTTTCTGACTATTTTGGTTCAGGTATGCGTTTTGGAGTTAAACTTACATATGTTGTCCAGGATGAGCGGCTGGGTCTTGCAAACGCTGTTGCTGCAGGAGAACATGTTATCAACGGCTCTCCCTTTGCAGTGGTACTGGGAGATAACTTCTTTGCACCGAACACGGTGTTGAGTGATCTCAAGGAGTTTCATGAGAAGAATAATGCGGATGTGACAATCGGTGTTGTGAAAGTTTCTGATGTTAAACGCCACGGAATAATCAGGACTGATGGGATATGCGTTATTGACCTGGTGGAAAAACCTGAACCTAAAAATGCCCCATCAAATCTCGGAATTGCAGGGATATACATTTTTGAGCCCCTTCTATTTGAAGCAATACGAAACACTAAGCTCGGCTATAAAGGAGAGTATCAGCTTACGGATTCGATCAAAGTATTGGTGGATCAGGGGGCTAAGGTCCTATATAAAGAAATTGCCGGAATACATATCGATGTGGGAACCCCCGAGGATTTGATGCGAGCGAACGAGTATTATCTGAAGCATAGAATGTCATGAGCTTACCTATCGTGTTTAAGCAGACTGAATGGATTACATCCGTTAAACTACTTTTTTTCAGAAACTGACCGCACACCCGTTCTTTGCTGATTCCAGTGTCGCTTCTGCCATTCTAACCGCACGCAGCCCAATGGCCCCGTCAGAGATTGGAGTTGTTCTATTTTCAATACACTCTATGAAATGCCTGAGTTCCTCTTTTAAGGGTTCAGCGTACGGTATTGGAACTATGTACGAACCCTCGTTCTCAACACTGAATGCGGTATTGCCGTCAAAGTCCTCCTCTGCAATTCTAATATCCAATATCTGGAGTTCCTGTGGCTTCAGGTAATCTATCTTTGCGGTCTTTTCGGAGCCGACAACTACCAAGTCACGTTGTTTGCCATAGGCAGGCATAAGCCAGCTTTCGAATGCATAAGCCTTTGTACAGCTAAAATCCAGTGTGATCATCGCAGTATCTTCGATATTCGGCTGCATACTGTAGCCCACAGTTGCCAGAATGCTATCCGGGTATTTCCGATCCATGAGATGGCAGAACATGTCGACTTCATGGATACCCAGTGCATAGACCACACCCATATCCTTTCTTGGTACACCGAACGAGAGACGGTTGCTTGAGATCAAGCGGATTGTTCCAAATTCTCCAAGATCGATCCTGTGCTTCAGTTCCTTCACTGCCGGATGATGCCTGAAAATATGACCGACCATCAGTATCTGCCCGCTGTTCCCGGATATCTGGACAAGTTTTT
>CAZQWP010000171.1:1748-3620 GCA_964597005.1 uncultured Methanosarcinales archaeon
GAATCCATTGTCATTGGTTTTTCAACCAGAACATCCTTACCGGCTTCCATGAACTCCTTTGCAAGTTGGTAGTGAGTTTGGGATGGCGTTACAATGCTTACTGCATCTATCTCAGGGTCGCGAATTAGTTCTTTATAATCTGTCAGGTATTCAATGTTGAAAGCATTGCCCAATTCACTAGCGCGTTTTTCGTTGATGTCACATATCTTCACATTATCTATCGTTCCTTCACTTGCCAGTTCGCTGTAGGTGCGGACATGGTTTTTGCCCCAGTATCCTGTACCGATTACCCCGATTCCCGTCATTTGAGCCACTCCTGTATCTTTTCTGCCACATATTCTATTTGTTCATCTCTTAACTGCGGGTGCATCGGAAGCGATAGGATTCTATCAACACATGCATCTGTCACTGGAAGACTCAACTTGTCCGCTTCCATGCATGGCTGCCTGTGAACTGGTACAGGATAATGGATACCTGTTCTGATACCCTGCTCGTTCAGGAATTTTCCCATTCCATCGCGGTCCGCAGTCTGGATGACATACAGATGATAAACGTGTTTTGCCCACTCTGCCTCTGTTGGTGTTTCCACTACCCCATCGAGAAGCTTGTTGTATTTTGCAGCGGCAGACCTCCGCTTATCAGACCAGTCGTTAAGATGCTTTAGTTGCTCGCGTCCGACAGCCGCCGGGATTTCGCTGAGCCGCAGGTTCAGGCCAATCATTTCGTGGACATACTTGCCCTTGCGACCATGATCCCTGAGCATTGAAACCTTTTCTGCCAGTTCTTCGTTGCTGGTTGTGACAATACCCCCATCACCTGCAACGGTCATGTTCTTTGATGGAAAGAAACTAAACACTGCCATATCTCCCATAGAACCTGTTTTTCTACCTTTGTATTCGGCAGCATGTGCTTGGCAGGAGTCTTCGATGACCTTTATGTCGTTTTTTTCCGCAAGTTCTTTTATCGGACCCATATTAGCAGGATGGCCGTAGAGGTGTACCGGAATTATTGCTTTAGTACTCTCAGTGATTGTAGACTCTATCTTTTCAGGGTCGATGGTGTATGTTACAGGATCTATATCCACATAAACGGGTGTTGCCCCAAGGAATTTTACCGGACTTGCAGTTGCTATAAATGTGTGAGAAGGTACAATAACTTCATCGTCTTTTTTGATCCCCAGTGCCATTAGCGATAGTAGAATGGCGGAGGTACCGGAACTTACACAAACCGCGTATTTTGTATCACAGAAATCCGCAAATTCCCGTTCAAATTGCCTCATATTGTTGCCTTTGATATATCGACCACTTTCTAGGACCTGTTCCACTGCCTTCTTGATGTCAGAATCGACATACATTTCGCTGAAGTTTATATGCATTTGATTTACTTCCGTCACCTGAATTTGATAACTTCCCAAATTGACGTTAATAGGGTTATGATTGGATATATTTTTTTGCAAATATGGAGAGCTCAATGAGCCCTATTAATACACCGAACCACAAGATGCAGAAACGTATGATTAGCGTTGCACTGACTGCAATAGCCTTTGAGACATTCATTGTGTAAAGCAATTCCATCCATTGGTGATCGGTTAAGGTAATTTTTCCCTTGTTAGCATGTCGTTTTTGAACAAATTGAATCAAATGCTTTTTCACTAACTATTAAAAATCAATTGTTATAGCCTTGAATATGAAATTATATTTTTAGTCAATAATTTACAAAAAACAGGTGATTTATCACGATTCATCACTTAACCGATCATGCATCCTACATTCCCGCCCACTCATAACTA
Organism: uncultured Methanosarcinales archaeon; assembly: GCA_964597005.1. GTDB lineage: Archaea > Halobacteriota > Methanosarcinia > Methanosarcinales > Methanosarcinaceae > JAFGQV01. The sequence continues at coordinate 3,538 of CAZQWP010000171.1, forward strand.
TGCAGGCGGGTTCACCCCCAGATCATGATATAGCTGTTTTTGTTTTTCCAGCATCTCGCCCACTTGAAGCGTTTTACCCGGCT
>CAZQWP010000172.1:0-3611 GCA_964597005.1 uncultured Methanosarcinales archaeon
GCATTAGATAACGAATCACTGATCATTTTTTCAATATCCAGTTTCTGCTCTTCGATTACAAGCGAATCATATTTTGCTTTGACCTCGGGATAGTCCGGTACTGCTTTGCAGCATGTTGCCGGTTTTATGGATGTTGTGAATGTTCCTATTCTATTGGCTATGTCGATGATCTCTGTTTTATCAAGACCTATCAGAGGGTGGTAAACCGGAAACTCGAGTCCGTATGTTTCAGCATACATATTTGCAGAGGTCTGGGATGCCACCTGTCCTAATGACGCACCTGTGATAATGCCGCTTGCACCTTCCTTTTTCATAACCTCATAAGCCCCGCGGTACATCATGCGGCGGCAAAGAATGCATGTGTTTTTTTTACTACAATCTTTCAAAAAGCAATCCAGATTATCCCCAAACGGGATTTCATAAACAGTAAAAAGATGACCAGGTGCCCATTTTTGGAGTATCGCGATGCATTCCATTGCCCGGTCACGTGCGCTCCTGTCTGAGAACGGTTCATTATTAAAGTAAACCGGAATGATTTCCACTCCTCTTTTCATCATGAGCCAGGCAGCAACAGGCGAGTCAATACCCCCAGAAACCAGTGCCACCATCTTGCCCTGCGTGCCAAGTGGAAGACCCCTTACACCTCTTATTGTTTCGGTAAAGACATAGGCGTGGCTCTGACGCATCTCAACAAATATCTCCCTGTCAGGATTAGTCAGGTCAACTGAGGGTTCTTGACCCAGTGACTCCAATCGCTCCCACACAGCATCCCCGCATTTGATAGCAATATCATGTGACGAAAAACTGTGGTTCCCTGTCCTGTGCACTCGAATTGCAAATGATTCATCCTTCAGGATAAGATCAGCGGCAATATCAGCACATACCTGTGCCGCATTCTTAAGTGTGGAATCTGTCGTTATTGCAGGGGAAGTCGATACCACCCCAAACACGTCTGCGGCAGTTCCTGCGGCAGCCGGATCGTCCGTTTCAATAAAAATACGTCCCCATTCACGTTTTATTTTCGAATATCCGATATTCCTCTGGTCGAGCATGGCTGCGATGTTATTCACCAGTATCCTTTCGTACCAGTTCCTGACACCTGTACTTTTCAGTGCCAGTTCCCCATACCGGACTATTATAGTATCGATTGGTTTTTTTTCATCTTCCACAATTTACACCTATCATCTTCAGGTTAGAAGGGAGGCCACACAGACTAACGTCTGATATGAAAATCAAGAAATTCACCGGATGGCTCCTGCCATGTTACGTCCAGATTTTCGACATTCGAAAACCTTGGTCCACTTCGAAGCTTTTCAAGGAGCATATCCATGGATTTGCGGTAACCTTCTGCAACCACCTTTACCCTGCCGTCAGGAAGGTTCTGGGTATATCCGGTAAGTCCGATTTTTATGGCAGCGTCCTTTGTGAACTGCCTGAAGAAGATACCCTGAACCCTGCCTGAAACATATACCTCTGCACGAACAGTTTCTACCGAATCCTGCATGAGGGAGTATTTGTAAAGGTACCTATATGAACTTTGGTCTCATTGAAAGGAATTCCGCAAGCGCAAGTCCGCGGTAAGGAAGACCTTCTATTTCTTTCATGATGCGGCTGTTCAATTCCTCTGGTGTCATTTCCTGTTTTTTAGGTTTATTTGGCTGCGACTCTGGGCGTATGGTCACATTAACCTTCCCGTTCTCAATTTCACGGTCTCCGATAACGACCACATACGGAATCCATTCACGACCGGCTTCGCGTACCTTTTTGTTAACAGTATCTTCACGATCATCAATATCCACACGGCATGTTAGCTGCCCTGAGACCTTCTTTGCATAATCAATGTGCCGCTCGGCAATGGGGATGACCCGGACCTGGGTTGGCGACAGCCACACCGGGAGCATCGGCACGGCTCCTTTTTCAGCTTTCATGGCTTCCTTTTCAAGCAATCCATAGATACACCGCTCAATAGCACCACTTGCTGAAGCGTGAAGTACAACCGGTCTTTTAGCCTCGCCATCATTATCGATGTAATTGATGTCGTAACGTTCTGCGTTCTCAACATCTATCTGGACCGTTGACAAGGCACTTGCCTTTGCAAGAGCGTCCACGAAATTGAACTCGAACTTCAGGACGAAGTAGAAGAACCTCTTATCCCACATTTCCACAAGCACAGGCTTATCAACCGTTTTTGTGAGATTGGTTATGAAATCCCTGTTAGCCTCGTAAAAGTCACGGGTAAAACGGATCGCGACTTCGTAATCATCAATATTGATCCCTATCTTATCAAGGACGTTAATGCACATGTTGTACTGTTCACTGAACTGTGATATCGCCTGGTCCATATCTGCACACAGCGTATGCATATCAGGCATGGTGAAAGCACGAAGCCGCCTAAGACCCACCAGTTCCCCACGCTGCTCTTTCCTGAAACTGTATCTGGTAAGTTCCACCATCTTAAGAGGCAGGTTCCTATAGGAGATGGTCATGTCATGGTTCATAAGGAACTGCCCGAAGCATGCCGCAAACCTAAGAAACAGGTGCCGTTTGTCAGATTCAATGGAATACTGGCGGGCAGGGAACCTGTCAAGGTATTTCTTGAGGGTCGGGTGATTCATATCATACATGATAGGAGTTTCGACTTCCATTGCTCCGATCTTGGCGGATTCATCAAGTATGTAGGTTTCGAGAAGGGATTTGATCAACCTTCCTTTCGGATAAAAACGCATGTTACCGGAATCCGATCCGGGTTCATAGTCCGCGATCTCAAGCCTTCGCATCAGTTCCACATGTGGCGGAGCTTTCTCAACTGCACGGCTCTTTGTGATCTCATAATCCACGAACTTCTTGAGGTTCTCATGTTCTGAATAATCAAAGTCATCGACACTGTGCAGTTCACCGTCAGTTGTCAGGATATGCCAGTACGACTTTGCAGTGCTTTCGGCTTTCAATGCCTCTGATACCACTTCTTCGACTTCGCCTTTAGGGGCACCGGCTGAAGGTTCAGCTTTTGCCTCACCGGGGCGGATCGAGCGGGAAAGTTCCGAGAGCGGGTGTCCTTTGCAGCTGATCTTAAACGCCTTGTACCACCCAAAGGGTGCACGCATGACCTCATATTTGCCTGAAAGTGCCTTTTCGATATCCTTTAGCACCGAAACCGCAACTTTCGGGGATGATAGGTCAGAACTCAGATGTGCATAGGGGTATAGCATTATTCTTTCAGCTTTGACCTGCGCAGCGACCTTATCGATCTCTTCCACAACACGCTTTACTGCGTCATCAGGGTTTGGTTCGTCAACGCTCTCTACAGCTATAAATACCGTAAGTGCCTCCTCAAGACGCCCGTGATTGAGGGATTCTTCTATTTTTTCGGCAACATGAGTGCTTTTCTTCACTTCGTATTCAATGTAATCGGAATGGATTAGTAGTAACTGCATTGTTTCACCTTCAGACTTGAAGTCTTGAGTTCAAGTGAACTAGCCTGTTTTGCATATGTCTTCCTGCAACTGTACTGCCATTGTTGGATAATTTGCAGGTTACCGCAAATTCCTAATAGCCAGTACACAAGGCTTCTTTGATAAGAAACGTCACCTTATATTAATAGTATTGTTTAA
>CAZQWP010000173.1:0-3568 GCA_964597005.1 uncultured Methanosarcinales archaeon
GACTAAGCTTAGTGAGGTACAGGATAAAGTTACAGCAAAATAGGGACACTACCATTTACTAATGTGTGTCTTCTATATTTTGTACATTGCACAAAATAATACTGCAATGAATATACAGAATGACTCCTCTTGTCAAGATTATGTTGCATCGTTGAATAAATTATTATATAATTATAAATATGTTATCTTTCAATGTTGTATGCGGATAGTACGCCTTTCATTCCCATCTTACGAAAGGGGACTTCTCAACTAAAAGTTAAACCAAATAGGAAATTAGATAAACAAGCCTAGGAATTAAATTGTATTAACTAATTAGTAATAAGATTAAAAAAGAAGGTGTTTTATGGCTTTTCACGTGATGCTGATCCCCACTTTAGGCTGCCCATCCAATTGTAGTTATTGCTGGAGTTCCGAGGAAGATTCCCCGGTAATGAGTATTGAGATCATCGAAGAAGTGGTTAAATGGCTCAAGGATTTTCGGGACGAACCGGTCACCTTTACCTTCCATGGCGGAGAACCGCTTCTTGCAGGTGCGGATTTTTACCGCAAGGCATTACCATTGCTGGCTGAAAGTACAAAACATCAGAAAGCAGCTTTTGCCCTGCAGACAAATCTCTGGAAACTCACCCCTGAACTGGCACAGATATTAGCTGAGTACGATATTCCCATCGGCTCCAGTCTGGATGGACCCAAGGAACTCAATGATTACCAGAGAGGAAAAGGATACTTCGACAAGACCATGAGAGGCTACGAAATTGCCAAAGCTAATGATCTTGATGTGAGATTCATCACCACCTTCACCTCTCATTCTGAAAAGTTCAGGGAGGATATTTTCAATTTTTACTTGGAGAATGGATTAACCCTTAAATTTCATCCGGCACTCCCGTCATTGCGCGACAAGAACCCCAAAAAATGGGCACTCTCCCCCGAAAAGTATGGGGAACTGTTGATCTATCTTCTGGACAAATATCTGGAACACATGGACGAGATCGAAATCATGAATATTAACGACCTGTGTAAAGGTGTGTTCACAGGTCGGGCAACCGTCTGTACCTTCGTGGATTGTATGGGAGATACATTTGCAGTGGGACCTGATGGGAACATATATCCCTGCTATCGTTTTGTAGGTATGCCCGAATATGTAATAGGCAATGTCTATGACCATCCAAGCATGGAAGACCTTGCACAATCTAATGCATGGAAGCTTATGCAGCAATATAAGGAATATGTGGATCAAAAATGCGGGAAATGTCCCTACATCAAATTCTGCCGCGGTGGATGCCCCTACAATGCCATTGTACCTACTGACGGTGAAATAAAGGGTGTAGACCCCCACTGTGCTGCTTATAAGATGATATTCAAGGAAATTACCGACCGGATCAACAGTGAATTGTTTGGATCTCCTCAGATGGCAATGGCTCCATTCCAATCAGAACCTAACACAGGCAGCAAACCGAGAATAATGTCCTTACTGTCTAAACTATAAGCTAGGTTGATACATTAAGGTGCAGCAATTCATTAGCCGCCCAAAACCTATTTAAAGATACCACTGGTGTCCTTGCATAATGTCAAAACCTGTATTCCTCGGCGAACTGCTCCTCTACTGGTGCCACTCCTGCAATGTACCGGTCCTTGGAAAAAAATGCGGATGCAGTGCAGCCACAAAAAAAGTAACTGTCACACCTCCTGCTGATATACGACCGGCTTTTCAATATGATATCGACCTTATTAACTCGGTATCAATCAAACAGTTCAATGCCCCCCTCATTCCACCTGGACGACTGGTCGTGCTTAACAAGGCACCATATGATGACCGGATGGACGAGATCATCGTTGACGGTGAGATTATCGCGAGCATCAGGTTTGAGATCGAGGGACTGCGCTGGGTGCTCCTCCCAAGGCTCAGCGGTGCACGGAGGCTCTTTGAAGGTAATGACAGAAGCACCATGCGAAACTGGGTAGTCATCGACGGCGGTGCGGTCTCTTTCATTGTAAAAGGTGCAAGCGTACTGGCGCCCGGTGTCATTGATGCGGACGCGAATATCCATGAACTGGATGAAGTTGTTGTGCTCACACCGGAAGGAGAGGTGGTTTCGGTTGGACGTTCAAGGATGAGCGGTGCAGTAATGCTTAAGCGCGGGCGCGGTGTGGCTGTTAAAACACGGTGGAAAGGAACTCCTTGCAAACTTGAGATACCCCAAGGCGGTCAGGACTGGAACGATGCGGTTGCTGCAAATGCGGACATTATGGACAGGTTTGTAGAACGCTCTCATAATTTTATTAAAAATGTTACCGAAACAACTCAGCGTCCGATATCTGTTTCATATTCAGGGGGCAAGGACAGTCTTGCAGTACTCCAGCTTGCGAGCGAATGCCTTGACGACTTTGATATCCTGTTCGCAGATACGGGTCTTGAATTCCCGGAAACTGTGGAAAATGTGGAAGCAATGGCAAGCCGGTACAACCATCCTCTGAAAACGGTGAGTTCCGGTGAGGCTTTCTGGGAATCGGTGGACGATTTTGGTCCTCCCACGGTAGAAGCCCGGTGGTGCTGCAAGGTCTGTAAGCTTGGTCCCATCACGCAGTTGATCGAGGAGAACTATGAGAACGGATGCCTGACATTTATCGGACAGCGCAAGTATGAATCAGATGCCCGCGCTAAGAGCGAGCGCGTATGGAAAAACCCCTGGGTAGGGAACCAGATAGGTGCGGCACCCATTCAGGACTGGACTGCTCTGCACGTCTGGCTGTATATCTTCAAGACAGGTGTACCTTACAATCCGATGTACGAATGCGGATTTGACAGGATAGGCTGCTGGTTGTGCCCCTCCTCATCCCTTGCAGATATTGTGCGCCTGAAGGATACTCATCCTGAGTTTGAAAAGCGGCTCAATGATTACCTGCTCGGGTATGCAGAACGCATGGGGTTGTCCGGGGAATGGGTTGAGCACGGACTCTGGCGCTGGCAGACCCTGCCGCCAAGGATCGCTGACATTGCCCGGAAAAAAGGGATAAATACTGTACCAACCACTGAACCGGGAGGTACACTCACCTTCACCCTGACGACCGGATACAGTCCATGCAGGGCAGGCGGAATGTCGGCTGAAGGGAGTTTCGGGACTGCCATCGACCTTGAACGCCTTGAGGATACTAGGATGCTTTGCGCGGTCGGGGAGGTATCCTATATGGAAGGTGTGGCCTCAGTGCTGAAGAATGAGGACAGAGCTCAGGTGTTTGCATCCGGTACCGTGACCGCCAGAAGTGATACCGAAAAAAGAGCCAGGCGGTTGATGCATGGAGTGGAACTGTCCGTGCGTCGCACCCTTGGATGCAGGGGATGCGGGGTATGTGTAGGACAATGTCCCAACGATGAGATAAGGATCATGGACGGCACGGCTGTTATTGGTGATGGATGCGTCCACTGTGGGAAGTGTATTGAGGTCTGTCCTGTGGTGAAGTTTGGTATGCAATCTGAAACTACCTAAAATGGTCGAATTCATATGTAAAAATCTTCTTTATGCTTACCTGATTTTCACTGATATTTGTGTATTGAACTACTCCACGCTTA
>CAZQWP010000174.1:0-3549 GCA_964597005.1 uncultured Methanosarcinales archaeon
GGAAATCGAGAGTCCATTTTCTATAATGTCGGTTAAACCACTATAGCCTGATTTCTTACCGTTTGGTTTAAGCGTGCCAATCCAGTTTCGCTTATTAGGTGTTACGACTCTTAGATAGTTCACGTTACATTCTCCATAGCATCCTTATCTCAGCAAATTGTCTAAATTGGATTTTTAGATGTCTTCACATTGTCCCAGGAGCTTTGCACCTCCGCATTACTGCTGACGCACATCCCGGTAAGATTACCCCAAATGGAAGGGGTAGCACAATTGCAATTAATGATATAGCTTACTTGTCGCACTAACCGATCACCAATGAATCAGTGCCAATATCCCTTTCCAAATAGTGTATGAGTTCTATGGAAAAACGTCTCTCATAACTTCGGCCCCATACATATGAAATATAAATTTGTTGTAAATTTAGTTATAAAAAAGGATATATAGTATTTGAGTCATTAACATAATGTAAATTTAAGTGCAAATTTAAGCATTTATCAAGGAGTGGTAATATGGTTGAAGTCGGACAGGAATTACTTAACGTACCTTTTGGAGAGATGATCAGGGAAATGGCTCTTGCCATCGCAGAAGGTCAGATGGCTCTGGACATGAACTCAGTTCAGGTGGCTCAGACACTGGCAGAAACTGAACTCGAAGCAAATAGCGTCGTGCTTTACATTGAGGAAACCGTGGATGAGGAGGGGAATGTGACTGCCACCGATGTGGTCACCAATGACCAGCCAATGTCACTGCTCACCTACGGGTTGGAACCCAGGTTCTATGAATTCACAGAATCTATCATCGAAGTAAAGATGGCAATTACTATGATGAAAGAGAGTTCTTCTGAAATCAAATATGGGAGCAAGTTCTCATTAACCAATACCTCAAAAGTGAGTGGGAGTTATAGCTCAGGTTGGCTTGCAAGCCTGCTATTTGGAAAAGGGAAAGTGAAATATGAAAACACCACCACTGTTGCATATTCATCCACATTTAATGCAAAATACAGTTCCAAATATTCCTTCAAGGAAGAGGGCTCTAGCCTATTGCGTACAACATTAAGACCTGTACCACCACCTGCCAGAACCGTACCAACAGTAAGGGTAAAAGAGAGTGTCGCATAGATAAGTGGCTCTTTATTGGGAAGGGCATGAAATATTGATTTGTCCTATTCTTGGCCTATCCCTATTTTGACATCCTGAAATGGAGTAGTTAGTGTGAATAAGGATAATTCTAAGATCATTAACGAAGTATTAATAAGTCCATTATCCCAAATTATCCGGGAGGTAGGGACTTCCATCGCCGAAACCCAGAAGGCACTGGATCGTAATTCTCTTAATACACAGCTTGAAATTGAGAATGATGAGATATTAAGCCAGTACGATATCCAGGCCACATGGCATCATATTCCGGAAATTGAACTGGAACTTAAGATGGCACTTTCCATGAGCTATGAAGAGGAGAAAGATTCAAAGGGAAAGGTCCGGGGATACAGGCCTGTACTCCGTGCAGCACCAATAAATGCCTCATATAAATCCCTTTATGAATATGATGTAGAAGGAGCTTCGACCTTAAAGGCCAAGTTTGTCTCCATCCCGCCTTCGGTCCAGTTGATGAAAGAATGAGGAAATGCAGGTTGATATGATGGTTATTGGTAATCTGAAACAGAACTTAGAGAAGCTTCGAATTTCAAAGGAAATTGATGAAAACAGTTTGAAAGATATAAGAACATCTATCGATAAGGTTGAAATTGAACTTCAGAACAGGGATTTACAGATATTGGCACTGAATGAGACCATCATGACGGCAAAGACGGAAAATAGTGTTCTGAAACAGGAAAATCAGGTAACAAAAAACAAAATTACCAGATTACTGGATGAAAACGAAGAATTGAAGCGATCTATCGCTGTTCTGGGGGAAGAGAGGCCAAGCATTGCACCTGAGAACCTCACCCTGTCATTCACGGATTCTTTTGACCGGATGGTCCAAAAATTCAATGTTCCTGAATCAAGGGCCAATTACAGGATCGACACTATGAATGTGAAACTCAAGACCAATCTTACATTAAAGGACGAAAAACTGCAGTTCCAGCTACCAAAACCTGATGATATCATTTCACCTGAAAACTTGAGTGTTATTGAATTTACAATAAAGGCGGGTTCAAAAGAACCTGATTTCTCGTCGTATCAGGAGGTCCCTGATCTAACCGGAATGCTCCGGGCCGATGCTGAGAATTTGATCGTCCAGAAAGGGTTCAAAGTGGGCATTGTTAAGGAGAAGGATAGTAGTGCACCCCAGAAAACAGTAATCGTTCAGATGCCTTCACCAAACTCACTGGCACAACCCGGCAATACGATCGATCTGGTAATTTCCAAAATAATCTACGTGGAAATGCCAAATCTGGTGGGTCTAGATAGTGAGAGCGCGAAGGAAATCCTTACGAACACCCGGCTTGATGTGGGAACAATTGCTGATCAATCTTCCAGTTCCGAGGTGGGGACGGTACTTTCCCAGAGTATTGAAGCTGGAATCCCGATAGTCGTGGGTTCGGTAGTTGACATTATGGTAGCGGTAAAAGAGACCGTCGAAATGCCGGACCTCATAGGGAAAAAGCTGGATAGTGTAAAACAGCAGATCCGATCGGCAAAACTGAAGATCGAGAGCATAGTGAAAGAGGCAAGCAGTGAAAAGACTGATACTGTACTTAAACAGTATCCTGAACCCGGGACTCTACTCATGGAGGGCGATAGTGTGAAGCTGGTTGTCGCAGTGGTTGAAACCCTGAAGGTTCCAGATGTTTTCAACATGAATATCAACGAGGCAAGGGCAGTGCTGGGTAAAACGGGACTGATGATTGGCAGGATCACCAAACGTGCAAGTAAGTTAGAAGCTGGAGCAGTGATTGAACAGCGTCCAGTTGCAGGTTCGGATTGCGAGGCAGGAATGTCCGTGGAACTGGTGATCTCATACAATGATATTGAAATAATCGAAGGTATCGGTCCTGAAAAAGGAGCTAAGCTACGCGATATAGGAGTAAGTACGGTTTCAGACCTGGCGGCATCAGATACTGATTCTGTTGCTGAACTGGTGGGCAAGACCTCTGCTGAAAAATTCATTTCCATGGCAAAGCTCATCGATAGTACCTCGCAGCTGGGTAGCCTGGGTATTGATAAGCAGGCCGCCGAACTTTTGGTAAAGGCTGGAGAGATCGATTCTATTGAAAGGCTCAGGGAAGCGGATCCTGAAAAACTCTACGATCTCTGCAACAAAGCTATTAAGACGGGCAAGATTGAAGTTCCAAAGGACTACACGTTTGAGCGAGAAGATGTAAAACAATGGGTTGAACTGGCACAATAGACCATGGCTTTAGAAACATATCTGATAACACTTAAAAACGACATTAACCCAAGCCAGACGGAACAGGTTTTGAAGACACTTACACTGATAGGGGGACAGATCAATATGGTAGTAAAAAGGAGTATAATTGCCAGTTTTGATTCTTCCCATGTGGATACCATGAGAAAAATAACCGGGGTAAAGCTGGTAGGGGGCGTC
>CAZQWP010000175.1:0-3453 GCA_964597005.1 uncultured Methanosarcinales archaeon
AACCCGTTTATTTCAACTGGAGATTTTAGGAGGTATTTTAGGAATGTTTTTGGGATATTTTATTTCATTTCTGTGTTATTTCATTTTTAAACAGATAACAACGTTTATATACTATTAAAGTTATATAATCAATGCCCTATTTTTTTAAAAATATAAAAAAATATTATTAAATGTTTTTTTTGTCTCCAGTTGAAATCATAGGGTCCCCCTTTTATATAAACTCTCCAATTGAAACGAAGGGGGTACTTCCAGTTGAACCTCTTTTATATAAAAAGTATACATAAATATTACATTAATTAATAAAATCTATAGGTCTAAAGATATTGTTTTTACTGTATTTCTGTCTCACTTTATAATACGTCCATTGGAAACGAAGGGGTATTTACCATAACTATTAATAAGGTACACTTCCATTGCATCAAGTGGAAATCACGTAACTAATTCAAACAACTGATTTGTTTGTGGTTATAGTGTCTTTTAAAAAAACATACAGCAATTTAGATCTAATCGATATCAAATTCGATATGTTCTGTGTTTGCTGGTTGGGATAAAAAAGTTAGGGTAGATAAAAATGGAGAACAAATCGTTAGATGGATTATTTCAAAAATTACTGGAGAATGAATCTCTTTTTAAAAATAAGGAGGTTCTGAGACCTTCTTATACTCCTGATTTTTTGTTGCATCGCGATGAGCAGATAAATAACCTTGCTCTAATACTGGTTTCAGCTCTTCGGGGTGATACGCCATCAAACATTTTGATATATGGTAAAACAGGAACAGGTAAAACAGCTGTTACACGCCATATCGGAATTGAACTGGAGAAAAAAAGTGAAGAGATGGATGTCTCCTGTATTGTTTTGTATATGAACTGTGAGGTCATAGACACTCAATACAGGTTACTGGCAAATCTGGCCAGACAGTTCGGTGAGGAAATTCCTATGACCGGCTGGCCCACTGATCAGGTTTTTGCCAGGTTTAAAAAGACGATTGAGGAGAAAAAACAAGTTGTAATAATTATACTTGATGAAATAGATAAGCTGGTCAAAAAGGGTGATGATGTACTATACAATCTCTCTCGTATTAATACGGATCTCAAAAATTCAAAAGTGAGTATGATAGGGGTATCCAATGACCTGAAATTCACGGAGTTTCTTGATCCAAGGGTTAAGAGTTCTCTTGGAGAAGAGGAAGTAATTTTTCCTCCCTATGACGCCGAGCAGATCAGCGATATATTAAGGCAAAGGGCTAAAAAGGCGTATAAGGTTGATGTTCTGGATGACATGGTGATTCCATTATGTGCAGCTTTTGCCGCGCAGGAACATGGTGATGCAAGAAGAGCTCTTGATTTGCTAAGAGTTGCAGGGGAGCTGGCGGAGCGGGAGAACAAGCCAAAGGTCGAAGAAAAACACGTCAAAAATGCTCAGGAAAAGATTGAGATTGATCGTATTGTTGAGGTTGTAAGGACACTGCCAACCCAGTCAAAACTGGTGCTTTACACAGTTATACTGCTTCGAAACAGTGGATACAGGAATGTGACTACCGGTGAGGTTTACAACATTTATCGCCAACTATGCTCACAAATAGATATGGACGTCCTGACCCAGCGAAGGGTTACGGACCTGATGTCAGAGCTGGACATGCTCGGGATTGTAAATGCGGTTGTTGTGAGTAAAGGACGTTATGGCAGGACAAAAGAAATATCGTTAAGTGTTCCTGTTGCAAGTACGCGTCAGGTCCTTGTTGAGGATTACAGGCTAAAACCCCTTATAGATTTTAAGATACCAATGGCAGTTCAGATGCATCTCTAAATGTATCTGAAATACAGTTTCTATAAAAACAGATCTAGAACCGTGGAAGTAACAGTCTGAAATACCCAATGTATGGTATTTTGTAACGTGCAACCCCAATGATCCATTCTTCTTTTATGGGAATGTGGTAACTGATATCTCCCTGTTGGTCATAATGCATATTTGTTATCTGGTTATCACCTTTGGTGATATATCCATTGGAGGGTGCAGCTGGTCCACCAACCCACATAGGTTGCCCGGCTTCTACGTAGTACATGGCTCTATGGATAATCGGAGTGGTGTCCTTTCTTCCATATGGGCGGTATAATATCACATCACCTTTCTCTTCAAATGAAACATAGTCATCGTTATTTTGTTGATTAGTTATTACTTCTGTTCGATCTATATTTTCAATAAAGATAATATCCCCTATGTTCATGTGAGGTTCCATGCTTCCTGATTCAACAGCTACCATGGGTGTCCACATTCCGAATGCGATCTGGGAAAACGATGAAAATACCAATACAGCAAGAAGTACAGATAGCAGGTCACGTGTGAGTGAGATCCAGAAATTATCACTATGTTTGAACGTATTTATTGTTTTTTTCGTGTCCATGGTAAATCACGTTGGTTTCAGGTTGACATGACAATTGTTAGTATATAGGCGAACCGTTTTAAACATATTGCTTAAAAATCTTTTTGACCTTAAGTTGGTTTTGCTATTAACATTTACGCCTCAAAACCAATTCCAAGTTCAATTGTTATTCATTACCATAAATTTTGTTCAAAACAATACCACCAATCACTTTGCAGCATCTGCAATTCGCATGCCAAGTTCCCTGCAAGATTTCAGTCCGTCGTCATCGGGTCTGAACTTTATCTGCAGTCCCGACTCGATGATCTCGAACCCTGCAGATTCCATTTCTTTTTCTACCGCCTTCACGGCCCCGCCTCCCCAACCAAATGAACCGAATGCGACCGCTTTTTTGCCTTTTGGCCGAAGTCCTTTAAGATATGTCAAAAATCCCCCAACTGGAAAAAACATCCCGTTGTTAACGGTAGGCGAACCTACAGCAATCACGGGTACTTCAAGTATTTCTTTTATGATCATACTCAAGTCGTTCTTTCGCAGGTTTAGCAATTTAACATCGACGTCTGCAAACATGACACCATGCAGGATCTCCTTTGCCATCCGCTCGGTGCTGCCCCACATGGTATCGTATATTACCAGTACCCTGGGAACTGTTTCACCTGATGCCCAGCGTACGTAGGCATCGATTATCTGTTCCGGGTTCTGCCGCCAGATAATTCCATGGGATGGAGCTATCATGTCAATTTCGATACCAAGTTCCTTTACCTTGTCCACGTATGCCAGTACCTGTGACCCGAATGGCATTAGGATATTAGCATAATAGGTGGCAGCATCTTCCATCATATCTCCTACCTCATCGTTAAAGCGGTGGGATGTTGCAATGTGCTGCCCAAACGCATCGTTCGAGAAAAGTATCCTGTCCTCTTTGAGATATGTGTGCATGCTGTCAGGCCAGTGCAGCATGGTTGCTTCGATGAACATCAATGTCTTGTTGCCAAGGCTCAATTCACTACCTGTTTCCACAACCTCGAAGTCCCATTCTTCACATCCTACAGCTTTGTAATAATTGGAAATA
>CAZQWP010000176.1:0-3390 GCA_964597005.1 uncultured Methanosarcinales archaeon
ATAATCGGTAAGAATTATTACAAAATCAACCCCATATATCTTTTACGAAAAAAAAATTAAATAATTAAGGAATGAGATGAAAACCAACCTCCATCATCAGAGTTTATTCGCAAGTAAACTTTTCTTAACGTTCACACACAGGGGCATGCTCTCCCTTAACTTGAAAAAATTGATCATCTTGCCATCAATCTTTTTGCGCGTGTAAAGCATTTCCCCACCGTGCTTTATGAATGCATCCATTACCTCTTCAAATTGCATGAGCTCGGGTTTTGATAGTTCAATGACGCTTTCACTATCTGACAACCAGTTGTACACTTTAAGAATAGTCACCTCACGCACCCTTTTTAACTCATATGTCTCTTTGGGTTCCCTCACGTACATGGTTCTTTTAAGATCCGGTGACCAACCTGCGATCTTATTTTCAAAATCTATGAACTGGATGGGGATTTCTTCCCCATCTTCTGGTTTGGGATAATACCTGAGAAGGTGGACCATGTTCTTCTTCACTCCATCACTATTGGAATCTGCGGCCATACGTTCTGCTAAACTGCTGTGTTTTTTTGATCCTCATCCCCATTATCAGTCCAACAAGAATGCCGCTGAGGTGTGCAGTGTGGGCAATCATATCAGGTGCACCTATCATGAGAAAATCGATAAGTGCAAAGAGTATAAGTGCATGTTTTATTCGCATGGGTATGAAATACACATACACCCGCATTTCAGGTGCAAGAACTGCAATGGCTGCGAAAACACCGTATATTGCACCGCTGGCTCCGATCATAGGGGCTATGCCTGTCAGGGAGTATCCAAGTGCTGCAACAATACCTGCTGTAAAGAAGACGTTCAGGAAAACCCGGTTCCCGACGCGCCTCTCGAGTTCTCTTCCGAAAAAGAAAAGCACGAGCATATTAAAAAAAAGGTGACCTAAACTGCCGTGCAGGAATATGTGTGTCACGATCGTCCAGGGTCTTGCCAATATGAAAGGTGGGTATAGCTGAAAGAAGTTAATATAGCCATAGCCTAGTATCTGTTCCAGAAAGAATGAAACGACGCATATGAAAATAATAGCCATGGAGGGACTGGTTGATATTGAACGCTTTGTGCTGTTGGCAATCCCGCTCGCAGCGCTTTTTGCGGCATACTTTGCGCTGGTTTTTAGCATATCCTTTAACATATCGTCAGTATCGGAATACTGTGTATAGCCTCCTGAACCACCAGACGACCCTGCAAAACTATCCCTTGCACTATAGTTAAAGGCTTCGCATGCATGTTGTTCGGGGAGCCTGTGGTCTGCACAGAATGTCTTACCACAATACCTGCACTTGTATGGTATAGCTTCTTTCTTGCCGCATATCCAGCATTCGTTGTTCAAATGAACCTCCGCATAATTATTATTTGCATGGGATAAAACCATTTCTAATGAGTTTCCGGGAGTTCTTATTGTTTTTGGTCCGGTATTTGACCCGGAATAATCCAGAAATAAGAGTATGGCAATTAATATAGTACATGAACGCTTAGCAGTAAGGGGATTGGAAATATGAAGGAAATACGATATAAACCCATAGGTGTGATCCACTCGCATTTTAAAGAACCCAGAGGGGTTCCCATACAGCCAACCGCTGCAAAAGGTGTTAAAGGAACTGTGGAACTAGAACCTGAGTATGTGGATGGTCTTAAAGACATTGAGGATTTTTCCCACATTATTTTGATCTTTCATCTTCACCTATCTGAGGGTTATTCACTGGAAGTCAAACCATTTATGGACGACCATCTACACGGTTTATTCACGACAAGGGCACCAAGACGCCCGAACCCTATTGGGATATCGGTTGTCAGGCTTCTGAAGGGCGAAGGGCGGGTGCTCCATGTGGAGGGTGTGGATATGGTGGATGGCACACCTCTTTTGGATATAAAACCCTATGTACCGGGACTGGATGACAGAAAGGCAGAGCGTGTAGACTGGGTTTCCGAAAAAGTGGACCAGATGCACATTACAAATGCAGATGAAAGGTTTAGTTGATCATTCTCCCAATAATCTATTGGAACACTTCCAGCATCCATGCCTGTAAATCCTGAAAATACAGGAGGCTTCCCCCCGGAAGCTGGATTTGGCAGCCTCAGGTTTTGATGATTAATCAGGTGCTTCTATTAGAGCCCTGAGTTCTAATTGTTTGTTCTAATTACCCCTTTATTTCTAGTGGAAATTATATATGAAAGCAGATACTGATAATGATGAGTTTTTACAATGTAAAAACAATTACAGGAAGCAGAACAAACTAATGAAGTTATTTCTTGTCACCTCTCCCCAAATATTCTATTGAGACAGGTTTTTATATGCAAAAACATATGAAATCAGTATGCAGGGTTCAAGCACCTTAAAAATACATCACAGCCCGTTGGATTGCCTGTACTGGAACTTCCTGTGTTTAATTCCTCTTACTGTGGCATGTGCTGCAATTGCAAAGTATTCCATACACTGGATGCTGGTCTACATTGTACTCATCTTCCTCCATTTTTTTATTCTTGAGTATCGCTTCTTCTGTTCGCACTGCCCCCACTACAACTGGAAAGACAGGACAACAAATTGCATGTTGCTCTACAGATACCCGAAATATTTCAAACCAAGACCGTATCCCCTCAGTAAGTTTGACATAATAATAACCTCAACCGGCTTCCTGGTGATAATAGCTTATCCCTTATACTGGCTGATCCGCGAGCCTTTCTATCTGGGAGTTTACCTTACCTGTCTGGCTGTTTTCCTGTTCACGGTTCAGCGGTATGAGTGTCCCCGATGTATCTATTTTAGCTGCCCTTTCAACAGAGTGCCTGAGGAACAGCGTCGTGATTATGAGAAGGAGCGAGGGGATTAGAACAGCGAGAAAGCTCTAATGAACATGAGTATGCTCACAAAAATGAGCAATCCTCCAACGTAAGCTTTCATATATCGTAACGGTAATCGCTGTGCTATGGAAGGCCCAATTTGCCCACCGATAAATACCCCCGGTGCAACCCAAATTATTACGTTAATTATGGTATTTGTATTTGCCGCCAGATCGGAGATAAAGGACGGGTTCAACCGAAACAGGACTGCTACGATATTAACAATGAAGATAACAACAACTGTGGAACCCACGGCTTCAGCAGGCGATCTGATCTTTTTGTGTCCAAATATTCCAGGAAGGATGAGCTTCCCTAAACCTGTGGCAATTAAGCCTTTGAGAAACCCTGCAAGCACTGCACGCCCAAAATAGATTTTTTCATGGCTCTCTACCAATTCTTCGTCCTGAACATAGAACCGGTAGATCGTTGATAAGCCGAAGATAAGAACAAACGATGCGAAGATAATGATCAATACCTGTGAGGGTGCAAATGGGACCAGTAACGTTCCCA
>CAZQWP010000177.1:0-3341 GCA_964597005.1 uncultured Methanosarcinales archaeon
GGACTTCTCGGCTAAAAGTTAAATATAAATTAGAAAATGGATATTGCATGACAGAGTTTGAACGAGTGCTTGTACAATCATTTAATGCGTTTTTTGAGCAAAACGATCTAAAAGGAATCGCCCACAGGCTAAAACAACATCGGTTCACGAATCAGTTTTTGGATGTTCTGGTCGATAGCCTCAATCCTGATTATTACTTGGGCATTGAGTGCAAGAGCATTTCAGTTGAGAAAGGTGCAAATGCCCTGTACTTTACGCAGCATTTCACAGTCGATAAGAAAGGGGCACACCAGATAGACCGTATATCCAATTTTTTGAAAAGATCGGGACGTACGGGATTCCTTGCCGTGGAACTTCGAATGGGTGCAGGACGTACCAGAGAAGCACATATTATCCCCTGGAAGGAACTTGATGAACGTTTCCACACGGATGGTGCTGTCAAGTATACGTTGTCCGAGATACAGGCATTTCCCGAAATTAAAAGGAACGGTAAAGAATACATTATCGATCCGGTCAGTTGGAAAGGTGGGATGCGGATTATTGAATGAACTGGTGATTATCAGATGCTTACGATAATGCAGAAGATGCGAGATCATGCCTCAAAGTGTGCTGAAAAGATAAAGCAACACAGTTGCGTGCACGTAGTATCTCATATAGATGCTGATGGACTAACATCAGCTGGAATCATCTGCAGTGCACTTGAACGCTGCGGTGTAGAATATTCCACACGTTTTGTAAAGCAACTGGATGATGCAATCATTTCTGAACTTGCGGACCAGAACCATGAACTGGTGATATTCACTGACCTTGGTAGCGGTATGCTCGAAAGCATAGAATCCTCCGGAATAAATGCTATTGTCTCAGACCACCACCAGCCAAGGGGGGAAATGGAATATCACCTGAATCCGCACATTTTCGGTGCAAACGGTTCGTATGAACTGAGCGGTTCGGGAACCACCTACATCCTGGCATCTGCACTTGGAGATAACCGGGACCTCGCAGACCTTGCCATGGTTGGAGCCATGGGTGACCTTCAGCACCTGAAAAAGGGATATCTTACCGGCATCAACCGCATAATACTGGAAGAAGGGGTGAGTTGCGGTGTGCTCCGTTTTGAAAAGGATCTCCTGCTATTTGGAAAACAGACGCGTCCGGTGTTCAAGCTCCTGCAGTTTGCATCAGACCCGTACCTTCCGGGACTAACAGGCAACGAGGATGCATGTATCGAATTCTTGCACAAGCAGGGCATCCGGTTCAGCGGAGACGAACGCTGGAGACTCTGGATCGATCTAGAACAGGACGAGAAACAGCGAATTGTTTCGGGTCTTGTGCAGTACTGTCTTAATGCGGGCCTACCACCCTATAAAATACAGCGCCTTATAGGTGAGGTCTATAATCTCCTTAAAGAACGTGAAGGTACGGAAATGCGGGACGCATCCGAATACTCGACACTCCTGAATGCCACAGCGCGCTATGACCACGCTGATATCGGACTTGCGGTGTGCATGGGAGACCGGGGTGATGCATACGAAAAGGCACGCAAGTTGTTGGGCGAGCACAGGCAGAACCTTGTCAATGGACTTATGTTTGTCAAGGAGCAGGGAATCACGAAACTCACGAACCTGCAGTATTTTGACGCAGGTTCGAATATACGAGAAACAATTGTTGGAATTATCGCAGGCATGAGCACCTCGATAGTCCAGGACCGGTCTCTTCCAATAATTGCATTCGCGAACACTGATGATGGTGTCAAGATATCAGCACGTGGAACCCAGGACCTTATCAGGAAAGGACTGAACCTCTCAGAAGCCCTTGCAAAAACATCGGCGGAGGTGGGAGGCACTGGAGGTGGGCATGATATCGCAGCCGGTGCAACAATATCCTATGATAAAAAAGAAGAGTTCATACAAAAACTGGATGCAATGATAGGTACCCAGATAAGGAAAAGAAAATAGAAGGTCTTGCCTATCGTTAATGTTGTCCTACTAAATGGATAAGAACGTTTTTCATCACTCACTCGAACAGTCTCCAATGCCATTGCTACACAGCTATTTCATTGAGGAGTCCTATTATTTACCCAGTATCCGATCAAATAGCTGAGAGAAATCCTGTGGTGCTGTCAGGAACCTGAGCTTTCCGATATCATCCACAAGTTCGTACATGTCTTTTCCCTTGACAAAACCCAAATCAGAGTAATTTGTGGGCTTTAGACCCCTTATTGCTGGCACATCTGTATATTTCGGATTTTTGATAAATCCGGTCTCAAGCAGGTAATAAGCACCTCCCACAAGTTCTTTTATGGGTTCGTAGACCGATGAGAATTCACGGCACACCCAGTTTGCCATTTTGAGGACATCAGTGGATGCATTGATAGTGATGTGACCATAATCCGGAGGAATGATAACATTATCACCTGCTTCTGCTTTAATGAGAACAACATCCACTACTTTGTGGTCTTCTATTTTCTGGAGCAGGTAAGTGGCTTCTCCTTCGAGCACCTGATATACTTCTGTATATGACATATCAGTTCCAGGCACTTTTGGGTGGTAATGACCTGCAGTTTTGATATACTCACGTCCCAGCATGCCGGGTGGAATCATTGTAATGTCATACCTGAGATTATGCTTTTTGATAATTTTCATATCTGACTGGGATTTGTACAGGTCACGGTACATATAGTACAATTTAATATTTTCCGCAGACTTGAGCCATTTTTTGTCATAAATGACATCATCCATATCATGAAGCATCCTGATATCTGCTGACCTGGCAATATCCCCGAAATTTAGCTCTCGCGTCATTATTATACCTCTTGTTCAATTAGCTGAACCGGTCTTAAGTCCGGTCAGGGTAAAAATGCACATCTGATACATTTTTTTACCATAATTTAATTGGATGTGTTACTATATTGAACTACTCCACGTTTAAGCATGGAGATTCTTACAAGTAACTACAAGTTGTAGCCCTGTTTGTAAATTATCGAGAAATTCCCGATAGCTTGTCCAATTGGGGTAGATTATTTTGTTGTTCAATATATTTTATTGAACGGTCATCATTTTCCCACGCTTCCTTATGTTCAGATAATGCAAAATTGTAAAGTAACCTACATTGCTCAGATAGATTCCAAAGTACATCAACCTGTTCTTTGGTTACTTGTATTTTATATTTCTTCGTGAGTAACATTATTGACCCTGATTATCAACATATTTTTTCAAAACGTCTAATGTAACCTGTCCTGTCGTTGCTAAAAAATACGACCTTGACCAAAAAGCATCTTTCCACAATAATTGTTTCACTTCTGGGAATTTTCTTCTTATTTCTCTCGATGAAATTGTCTTAAC
>CAZQWP010000178.1:0-3321 GCA_964597005.1 uncultured Methanosarcinales archaeon
TGGAGATGTTCGTTGGAACGTCAGTGAAGCAGGAGGCTGCTGTCTTGTAGACGGCGGTATGTCACTCTACAATCGGGAAGCTCTAAGAATAAATTAATATTAGATACCTGTATTTGTTACGCATATTACTCCATATTCCATTTAATCCGAGGAACTTTCGATGATCACAAAAGAAGAAGTAGAGCATATAGGATGGCTTGCACGCATCGAAATTGATGAGCTTGAAGCCAATATATATACCACTCAGTTAAACTCTGTACTGGACTATTTCGGTCAACTGGACGAGATCGATACAGACGATGTGCTTCCAACCTACCACGTGGTGGATGTGGTAAATGTATTTAGAGAAGACATTGTTGTTGAGTCGCTTTCACAGGATCAGGTGCTCGAAAACACCGAACATAAGCAGGAAGGCTACTTTAAGGCTCCGAATATCTCATGAGGTAATTGTATGGCAGAATGGATGAGCATCCCGGAAGTTAAAGAAAGAATAGAAAGCACATCGTCTCAAGAGGTTACTGCATCCTACCTTGAGACAATAGGCAAAAGCAAAATAAACGGATTCGTAACGCTCTGGAATGGTGCAATATCGCGCTCAGGGGACATCGATAATAATAGTAATGATGGTTTGCTTGCCGGTGTGCCCATTGCGATTAAGGATAATATCTCTACAAAGGGGATACAGACCACCTGTGGTTCGAGAATCCTTGAAGGTTATGTGCCGCCATACAATGCGCATGTGATCGAACGCCTGATCAATGCAGGTGCTGTGATCCTTGGTAAGACCAACATGGATGAGTTTGCCATGGGCACATCTACTGAGTCTAGCTACGCAGGTCCGACCTTAAATCCCTGGGACCTGGACCGGGTACCCGGAGGTTCTTCGGGTGGTAGTGCTGCGGTGGTTGCGGCAGGTGAGGCTCCAATATCGTTGGGTTCGGATACCGGTGGTTCGGTCCGGTGCCCTGCTGCATTTTGTGGGGTTGTGGGATTAAAGCCAACATACGGTGGGATTTCGCGGTACGGGCTAATATCCTATGCCAACTCGCTGGAACAGATAGGTCCGCTGGCAACAAATGTCAGCGATATCGCAATCCTGATGGATGTGGTGGGTGGATATGATCCCCGTGACAGTACTTCCATCAAGAATGAAGCAGTGCATCAGGATGCGCTTGTTGACGATGTGTCAGGACTTAAGGTTGGTGTGCCTGATGAATATTTCTCAGAGGGTATCGATCCGGGTGTTGAAAGATCGGTCTGGAATGCTATTCATAAGTTCGAAGATATGGGTGCCATATGGGAAAAGGTTTCCATGCCCCATACAAGATATGCACTTGCAGCATACTATATCATTGCCATGAGCGAAGCTTCGTCCAACCTTGCACGTTTTGATGGGACACGTTATGGGTTCAACGAGCAAGGGGACAACTGGCACGTGATGGCATCAAGAACCCGGGCATCCGGTTTTGGCGAGGAGGTCAAACGCAGGATACTGCTTGGTACCTACGCGCTATCTACAGGTTATCATGACAAATACTACTTAAAAGCCCTCAAGGTCCGTACACTTGTCAAGCAGGACTTTGAGAAAGCACTGGCAAGAATGGATGTGCTGATGGCTCCGACAATGCCCACCCCGGCATTTAAGATCGGAGAGAAGATAGAAGACCCACTTTCACTTTACCTTGCGGATGTCAACACGGTTCCGATCAACCTTGCAGGTGTGCCGTCTATTTCCGTACCCTGCGGATCTGCAGATGGTCTGCCGGTAGGACTTCAGATAATTGGGAGCCATTATGATGAATCTACCATCATACGGGCTGCATATTCTTTTGAACAGAACACTGGTCACCATACTAAAAGACCAGAGGGGGTGGCATAATGGCATACAAGAACCCTGACGGTATTATGATCGGTCTGGAAATACATGTCCAGCTAAATAAACTGAATACCAAGATGTTCTGTGGATGTTCGACAAAATATCATGATGCAGAACCCAATTCCCATGTGTGTCCGGTCTGTCTCGGACTGCCGGGTTCTATGCCGGTCATCAACGAACAGGCTGTTGAGTCTACCATGAAGGTCGGTTTGGCACTGAACTGTGAGATTATACCACAAACCCAGTTCCACAGGAAGAACTACTACTATCCCGACCTTCCCAAAGGATTCCAGACCACCCAGTACGATTATCCGATCGCAAGCAGCGGCAAGGTTGTTATAGAGGGCGAGGACGGTGAACTTGTGGTAAGGATCACACGGGCACATATGGAGGAAGACCCCGGACGGCTGGTGCATATCGGCACTATTGAGAAGTCCAGGGGAACCCTGATCGATTACAACCGTTCAGGAATGGCGCTTATTGAGGTAGTCACGGAGCCGGACCTCAGGAGCCCCAAGGAAGCCCGGCGTTTTCTTGATAAACTGCGGAATATCCTGGAATATCTTGATGTGTTTGACAGCACACTTGAAGGTGCCATGAGGGTGGACGCGAACATATCCCTTGCAGGCGGGTCTCGCGCAGAGGTCAAGAACATCTCTTCCCATAAAGGTGCGGAAAGGGCGCTGTTATATGAGATCATGCGCCAGAAGAACATGCTTCGCAGAGGTGGGACGGTTGTACAGGAGACGCGCCACTTTGATGAGACACGCGGGGTCACGATCTCACTCCGGACAAAAGAAGAAGCACATGATTATCGTTATTTCCCTGAACCTGATCTTGTACCAATGCGAGTAGCTGACCGTACATCCAGGATATTGGCAATGCTTCCGGAACTTCCGGATGCAAAACGGGAACGTTTCATATCACAATATGGCATCACAGATATGCATGCAAAGGCGCTGACATCTGAGATCCGGATCGCAGATTTCTATGAACAGGTTGCGGCAAAGATCGAGGCGAAGGTTGCTGCGGCATGGGTATCCGATGTGCTCAAAGGTGAATTGAACTACCGTAACCTTTCAGTTGGGTCATTTACAGTGGATAATATGGTTGCGATCATCGGGATGGTTACCGGGAACAGCATAACTGAAAAAAGCGCGGTCGATGTGATTCGGACAATACTGGATTCGGATTCCGGCAGCACACCTCTTGATATTGTAAAGGAGAAAGGGCTTCTTAGGGTTGAGGATGAGGTTGTTAGTAAAGCTGTGTCTGAAGTGATCAACGAAAACGGTAAAGCTGTTCTGGATTATTTTGAAGGTAAGGAACAGTCTCTTAATTTCTTGGTAGGGCAGGTTATGAAGAAGACCCGTGGACGTGCTGATGCCAGGGATGTACGTGAGATAGTGCTTGAGAAAATTAAAACTTAATTCCTTTTTTTCGGA
>CAZQWP010000179.1:0-3271 GCA_964597005.1 uncultured Methanosarcinales archaeon
ATCTCAGAGAGGCGTGCAATAAGAGGACGTTCGCCGATTGAAGATACATAATTTGATCCGTTCATAAAACCAATAATAATTGGAACTGACTAATAATAAGCCTACGTTTGAAATGCCCCACTCAGTGCAGAGATAGAAAACGAAGACATTACTCAACAGCAGGGGACTCTAAAATCCAGCCTACGTCACCACAAATTTACCGCCAAATATATCTTTGATAAGAGGTATTGAGAGAGATAACCCGATTACATGGGGCTGTGGCCTAGCCAGGAATGGCGACGGGCTCCAGCGGATAAATGATGAACAACGGGTCTGCTGAGACCTGCCCGACGGGGCTGGTCTGTGAAGAGCCGTTGGAGCACTGATATGTGCTCTTAAAGAACCTTCAAATGCTGTCAAATGGCAGCGGTTCGGAGAGACCCGTCGATCGTGAGTTCGAATCTCACCAGCCCCACGTTTTTTATTTTTTATTAGCACCCAGTGTCTACACTCATGTAGGTTTTGCCTCAGCTTTTCACTCGAAAACAATCGGCAATTATATATTCTAAACCTCCTAACCATTCCTAACTAAATTAAGGTAAAGGTGATATGGTGATAAGTGTCAACGAAAAGGGTTTAGAAATAATTGACGAAATGCTCGACTGGGAAGAAGAAATAAAAGTCGAATCAAAAGAGCTTGCAAACGGCGCTACCGTCATTGACTGTGGTGTCAACATGGAAGGTGGCTACGACGCTGGAATGTACATTTCACGCTTATGTCTGGCAGATCTTGCAGAAATAACATACACAAAATTCGATCTGAACGGGCTTCCAGTACCTGCAATTCAGGTCTCTACAGACCATCCGACAATTGCATGTATGGCCTCACAGTATGCAGGCTGGAGAATTGCAGTTGGCAAGTACTTCGGAATGGGGTCAGGTCCTGCAAGAGCACTGGGACTTAAACCAAAAGAACTCTATGAAGAGATTGACTACAAAGACGATTCTGAGGTCGCAGTACTCGTAATGGAATCAGGCGCCCTCCCGAATGAAGAAGTTGCGGAATATATCGCAAAGCACTGCAACGTGGATACCGAAAACGTTTACATCGCAGTTGCACCAACAGCATCTATTGCAGGTTCTGTACAGATATCCGCACGTATTGTTGAAACCGGAATTCACAAATTAGAGTCCATTGGTTTTGACATCAATACAATTAAGAGCGGTTTCGGTGTCACACCTATTGCACCTATTGTGGGTGACGATACAAAATGCATGGGTGCAACCAACGACTGTATCATATACTGCGGCGAAACGTACTACACAGTGGCATATGATGATGTTGCAAAAGTTGAAGAATTGATAAAAAAAGCACCATCAACCACCTCGAAAGATTACGGCAAACCGTTCTTTACTACATTCAAGGCAGCTGGTTTTGACTTCTTCAAGGTCGATGCAGGTATGTTTGCACCGGCAAAGATGACCATTAACGACCTCACCAGCAAGAAATCGTTCACAAGCGGACATATAGACCCGAGTATTTTACTTGAGTCCTTCGGCATCAAGAACGTATAAGAACACAGATAACCGAACGATTGTACAACCATTCTTCTGGTTGTACATATTATTTTTATTACTTTTGAGGATATAAGAACATGAAAATTTTGAACAGTTCTAAAGGAGTTGGAGGCATAATCGGCGGATTCCGTGGCTTGGTCGGCGATTCAAAAAAGATTACCTTCATCGGTACTCCCGGTTTTTGCACGCCTTTTGCGGAACTTATGGGATTTGTACTAAGAGGAAGCGGAAAGGAACTTAGATTTATTTCGAACCTTAATTTCAATGATGCAAAAACCATAATCTCCGCAGAAGATGGTATGCAACTCGGGAAAGTAACAGACCCGCATGCAGATACCGTGGTTCTGCTTGGTGGGGTCGCAATGCCAAAAATGGCTATTGATCCGGAAGCGATGAATAAAATGATCTTGCAGGTGCTTGAGGGATCCGAAAGCAAATTAGTAATTGGTGTATGCTTCCAGTCAGTATTCCAGGAACAGAAGTGGACTAATAAAATCGACTTTGATTATATTATTGACTCTGATCTGTCAGTTGATCTGATAGAAATATAACAACCTGTAATAATAGACTGTACTTTCAGGTTATTTCCGCATCCACGACCACATGCCAGACACCGGGTGAATATTTCTTTATCCTATGGCATTCCTGGATCTCAACCTCACGCCCCAGTTCAAGTGCATCATCCCTGATACGTGAGACCGGGCGTTCAAATAGCAGTTCCTCAGGTGTGGTTTCATGGTAATGTAAAACACCACCACTTTTTTTTATCGCCATCAGTCCCTGTTTTAAATAATGATGGGTACTCCCTACATACCCCATTATTACCCTATCTGCCACACCATGTGGAGTAAGCTTTGCACAGTCACCATTTATCGGCACAATGATATCTTCGACATGATTTAGTTCTATGTTATCCCGCAGATAACCGTAAGAAACGGGATTGATCTCAATGGATACGATCTTTTCAGGTTTTGCATAGACAGCCATTGGTATGGAAAAATAGCCGATACCAGCGAACATGTCCACAACCACCTCATCCTTACCAAATATACTCATACGTTTTCGCTCAGTCAGGTTGCCCTTTGAATACATTATCCGCATCACGTCCATCTTGAAAAGGCACTGGTTTTCCCTGTGGATGGTTTCAGTTTGCGAACCCATGATGATCTTTCGTTTTGGTTCCCTGAACTGTCCTTTTATGCCAAAATCCCGGATCACACTTTTGCACCCCGGATACATCTCAAGGAGGGTTTTTGCAATGAGCGCCTTTCTGCTGTCAATCTCATCCGGAATGCTGACAATAATGACATCACCGATCAACTGCCAACCTGATGGAACATATGCAAGTTCTTCCGCAGGAATTGCCCCTTCTAACCGTTCTTTTAAAGACTCCCATTTTCCGTAATATTCAAGCTCCTTCTGCTCAATTACCGTATGCCCTTCCACATCCCCTGTGACCGGGATCTCCAGAAATCTTTCGCCTGTGTGCCTGTTGAGTACCCTGATCTTTCTCGTTTTGTCCAGAAGACCTCGCTGTAGCATATCTAATCTTACCGGTTCTGCCTCTTCGGCCTGTACGATGATTGCTTTTTTCATGGTCTTTATCGCATTCAATATTGAGAACTTCAACATCAATATTTTCACTGATACTATGTACAGTTTGCTTCAATAAATCAATGACAAGAGGATTTACTAATGTGTGTCTTCTATATTT
>CAZQWP010000180.1:0-3270 GCA_964597005.1 uncultured Methanosarcinales archaeon
GTATAACTCTAATAACTTTCCCTTGTAATTTTGTGACTTGTCAAATTCAGCCAATTTTCGTGATTTTTTCTGTTTTTTTATGGCAAATATTACAAACGAGCTAACTATTGGAAAACATCTCTCTAAACCATTGACTTCAAAAGCGGCTCCAATTAAAGCTTCCACTGTTTCCGCCAAATCGTTGTCATTAGGGTGATATGTCGAATCTAATGGAGTTAAAATATCTGGAATGCCCAAACTATCTGCGAATGCTTTGATAACAGGCTCTTTGTGGATTGTAGTCCTACACGATGTGATATCTCCCTTAAGTTCCCAACCTTTGCTTATTAAGTACTTGTACAAATGCATGTCAACTATTTTGTCGCCATACAGGGCGAGCTGTTCAAATTTTGCTCCGCCTCCACATGATCGTGGACGAATGGCAGTTTCAAATAGTTGGGAATCATTTTCAAGTAAAAAGAACTTCTGAATTTCAGCTTGGTCCATCATACGTATTGTTCCACACTCTTAATATATTACTCCGTAACCTGTGCCCCATCCATTTAACTGTTAAGATTCTTTCCTTAACAATCCAAAACTCCCACCTCTAATAATCTTTCCGACTTTCAACACAAAGTTATACTCTTTGAAAAATACTTATATCATTCTACCCTTAACTGACTGACAGTCAGTCAGTAAGGTATCTGGAATGGCACGCATCGTAAAAGACCCGGAGACAAGGCGCAACGAACTAATAGATGTCGCCGAGGAACTTATTATCAGGAATGGCTACGAACAGACGACGGTATCTGGTATCGTAAAGGATGCTGGCGTGGCGCAGGGTACGTTCTATCATTACTTCGGCTCAAAGCATGATGTACTGGAAGCAATAATTGCACGCCATGTGGAGATGGTAAAAGAGGGCATTGAAGGCATAGCTTCAAGGGGAGATATAAACGCCATTGAGAAGATACTGGTTTTTTTCAGCTTTTTAAGCAAATTTGATGATAAACAGAATAAATTCATCAACTATATCCATGAGGAGAGAAATACATATCTGCACATCAAATTTGAAAAGAAGGTCCCATTGATTGTAATTCCACTTGTCGCTGGCATAATAGAGAAAGGGGTTAGGGAAGGTCTGTTTGATACCGGCTATCCGGAGATTGCAGCGCTGTACATTCTGGCACCTCTGGGTGCCATTTCCCACAGTATATACGATTTTGAAGAGAGTGCTGGAGGTAACAAAGAAATGATGAATGCAATATTTGATTTCATTGAAAGGTTGCTTGGGGTGAAACCCGGAGTTTTCATGGAGCATGCACTAAAAATGGAGGGGAAGGAATGAGCGAACTGGTGGTAGCATTGGATTTAATTATCAATAATCGTATTGAATTTACAGAAAAGGTTCAAAAGGAGATAGATATAAAATGAATCAGAATACGAAACTAACATATTTGTGCCTATTAGTGTTTACAATTTTTTTAACAGTAATTTCTGCTGCTGCAACAGGGCCTTCTGATGATGAACGTGTAACTGCAGAGATACAAGAAATAAGTCCTAGTTCAGTAGGCATCGATGAAGAATTCACCCTAGGAATTAATCTTGAAAGCTCCGGCAATAACGTTCCTGAGAATATTACCTTTGAAATAATAAGCATCCCTCCGGACATCATAGTTATAGAAGATCTGGTTACCCATATTCCTAAATTAATTTATAGTACAAGTGGAAGGTACCTGGTATATCACATGAGAACAACCCCTGATGCCAATCCTGGCCCTCATATTATAAAAATGAAATTAACATATGGAAATGAGCAGATTAAAAGATCAGTAAATTACCAGGTTGAAATAATAGTAATGGGGGAAGATGCAGAACCAAGAATATCTTCTGTCAATACCAATCCTGAATATATCTATGAGGGGGATACGGTTGATCTAAGGTTAGGCATAGAAAACTTTGGTGATACAATAGCAAAATCTGTATCAGTTAGCTTAAATCACGAATTTAAAGGAATTAAAACTTCTACAATTGGAACTCTTGGCTTAAATGAAAGTCAAAGTGCATTATTCAAGTTTAAGGCAAACAGGTCAGGAGAATTTGATATCCCTGTCATTATAGAGTATGAAGATGATTTTGGTAAGCAAAAAGATGAATATGACATTAAAATAACCGTGCTTGACAAAAAAGGAAGTTTGAATCTTGCATCTGTAAAGGTTGATCCTGTTCTTCCTTACTTGGGCGATACTGTAGAATTGACCATGAGAATCGAAAACTCTGGTGACAGAACAATAAATTCAATAAGAGTTTATATTGACCATCCATTCAAAGGATTAAAAGAATCCTTTATCGGAACTCTTGATCCAAATGAAGACGGACCTGCAGTAATTACTTTTATAGCTGATCAAGCAGGAGAATACGAGATCCCTGTAACCATAACGTATAGTGATGATTTTGGAGAAGAACAAATTAAAACAAACATCAATCTTATTGTTATGGAAGAGAAAAGTGGAGCAGGAACAGCTATAATTATATTGCTTATCCTGGCAGTTATTGGCGGACTAATTTATATTAATTATAGGACAACAAAATCAAAAGATAAGGTAATCAGGCAGTTAATGGAAGGCAGTAATCAATCTACTAACAACAAAAAATAATGAGAGGTCTCCAACATGATCGACGATATCAGGGTGGGAAGCCTCATTGCATACTGCAGTGTAAAAAGAGGGAACAAAAAAACACTTGCGTTCATAGTTTTTGTTCTCTCGCTCATCTTCATGAACTTAGTATTCCTTCCATCAATGATAGGAGGAATGATGGTTCTATTTACTGGTATGATGCAAGACTACCCTTACGGGGATATTGTCATTGAACCAATGGATGACAACACCTACATTAACAATGCTGATAGTGTCTTGCAGAAAGTCAGGGCGGTAGAAGGTGTGAGGGCTGCAACAAAACGACTGGACGCTGGAGCATCTATTGAACACAAGCAAAAAGTTGTAGGAGCATCTATTACAGGTTTGCTTCCCACAGAAGAGCATGAAATTTCACAATACCCCTACATTATCAGTGAAGGAGATTTCTTAGGAGAGCTTTCTCGGGATGAGATCATCATTGGTGCTATGATCGCAGGTACAGGTTTTGGATCAGAAATATATGATAACCTAGGTGAAGTAAGACCCGGATCGCTTGTTGATGTAACATACAGCAATGGCGTAAAGAGGACCTATAAGGTCAAAGGCATCATGGAAGGCTCATTTGAACTTGTTGATCTTAATGCTTTAGTTA
>CAZQWP010000181.1:0-3260 GCA_964597005.1 uncultured Methanosarcinales archaeon
TAGTACGCCTTTCATCCCCCATCTTACGAAAGGGACTTCTCGACTAAAAGTTAAAACCAGCAACAACAAACTGAGCAGTGTCAACGGAAATGCTGGTTTTCAGGAAGCATCGCCGTTTATTTCCTGTTC
The DNA here is from genome assembly GCA_964597005.1 of uncultured Methanosarcinales archaeon. Lineage (GTDB taxonomy): Archaea > Halobacteriota > Methanosarcinia > Methanosarcinales > Methanosarcinaceae > JAFGQV01. Next base: position 130 of record CAZQWP010000181.1, read on the forward strand.
TCCATGGATAATAGTAACTACAGAGCCGAAATACCCTTGATTCTTACAAGATTTACCGAAAGATTAAAAAGCAATCTACATAATTAAAAATTGAATTTACAGGAATCATGATATTGGAAAATACATGGGCAATCTTGCTGTTTGCCGAATATTCGATAACATGAGAACAGATAGTTGCAATTATTAAGGTAGTTATAAATTATCCCACACATCGTTTATGGAGACTATTATAGATGAAGGAGATACGAATACATGGCCGTGGCGGTCAGGGTTCTGTTACTGCTGCTGAACTTTTGGCTGTTGCTGCTTTTGCTGATGGCAGGTTCAGTCAGGCATTTCCGGCTTTTGGGGTGGAGCGACGGGGTGCACCGGTTCAGGCATTTACCAGGATCGGCGATGAGCCTATCCGGCTTAGAAGCCAGGTATATGAACCTGATTATGTGATCGTGCAGGATGCAACACTTCTTGAAGTGGTTGATGTTGCAGGTGGTATCAAAGATGAGGGGATCATCCTCATAAACACCGAGTTCTCACCGGATAAGTTAGAACTGGATACGAAAGCAAAGATCATGACAGTGGACGCCACAAAAGTTGCGCTTGACATCATAGGGAGACCCATCGTCAATACGGTTCTTCTGGGTGCTTTTGCAGGTGCAACAGGTGAGGTCAGACCTGAATCCATTGAAAATGCAGTAAAGAAGCGCTTCCCGGGCAAAGTAGGCGAAAAGAATGCAGAGGCCATACAGAAGGCGTATGAGATAATAATGGAGGCCAAACCATGAAAATATTACCCGGAGGCGTTTGTGAACCACGAAGTACAATGATAAATAAAACAGGCGGCTGGCGAACATACAGGCCAGTCTTTGATTACGATAAATGCATAAAGTGCAAGCTCTGCGAACTGCTGTGCCCGGATATGTCGGTGCTTCCAAGAGACGACGGTTTCTTTGAAATCGATTATGAGTTCTGCAAAGGATGCGGGATATGTGCGAACGAATGTCCAAAAGATGCAATTGAGATGGTCCTGGAGGAAAAATAATGACCTCGACACGCAAATTAGCTAAGGAAAAGATGGTGGTGGTCGAGGGGTCGTATGCAGTCGCACACGCAGTCAAGGTATGCAAGCCAAATGTGATATCTGCGTACCCGATCACTCCGCAGACCCATATTGTAGAAGACCTGTCACAATTTATTGCAGACGGTGAAATTCCAAACTGCGAATATATCAATGTGGAATCTGAATTCTCTGCCCTGTCGGCGCTGGTTGGCGCATCGACAGCCGGTGCGAGGACGTATTCTGCAACCACATCACAGGGGCTGGAACTGATGCATGAGGTACTGTTCAATGTCTCAGGCATGCGGTTGCCTATTGTCATGACGGTAGCAAACAGGGCTGTGAGCGCGCCGATCAACATCTGGAACGACCAGCAGGACTCGATATCCCAGAGGGACACCGGCTGGATACAAATGCATGCAGAGGATCCGCAGGAAGCGGCTGATATGGTTGCACAATCATTCCGGATCGCTGAGGATAGGGATGTCCTTCTGCCTGTGATGCCATGTATGGATGCCTTTGTTCTTTCACATGTCTATGAACCTGTGGTATTGCTTGAGCAGTATCTAGTTGATGAATACCTGCCACCTTTTGAACCCGAGTTCATGCTCGACCCCAAAAACCCGAGAACGTTTGGGGCATTTGCAGACCCATCCACCTATACCGAGTTCAGGTACCTTCAAGCAAAAGCAATGGATAAAGCCCTTGAGAAGGTCGAGGAAGCTGCAAACGAGTTCAATGAGGTTTTCGGCAGGTATTATGGAGGGCTTATTGATGAGTACGAAACAGAGGATGCCGAGATAATAATCGTTGCAATGGGTTCGATCATTGGCACAGTAAAAGATGTGATCGATAAACTCCGAAGTAAGGGCAAGAAGGTAGGACTTTTGAAGGTAAGGTCCTTCAGGCCATTCCCAATAAAAGCGGTCAGAAAAGCCCTTAAGGACGCCAGAGTTATCGTTGCCCTTGATAAGAATATATCACTGGGACTCAATGAGGGTGCACTGTGTACCGAGATTAAGGCATGTCTTTACAATACGGATATCGATGCGCCAGTCATTGGATTTATGATCGGTCACGGAGGGCGTGATGTGCCACCGAGTACCATTAATCACATCGTCGACCAGGCAAGGGATGTAATGAGTTCAGGAATTACGGTGGAGAGTCAGTTCACTGATGTCAGGGAGGAACTGATATGAGAAACCTATTAGCCCCCGGGCACCGGGGATGTGCAGGTTGCTGTAATGCAATGGCTGCAAAGTTCACATTAATGGCGGCAGGAGAGGATTGTATCGTTGTGAGTCCCACCGGATGCCTAGAAGTTATGACCACCCCTTATCCGGAATCGTCATGGGGTGTGCCATGGATCCATTCATTGTTCGAAAATGCCGCAGCAGTGGCATCTGGAGTCGAAGCTGCCCTGAAAGCGATGGGCAAGGCTGAGAAGACGAAAGTACTGGTTATCGGAGGGGACGGTGCCACAATTGACATCGGGATACGCTCCATCTCAGGTGCTTTTGAGCGCGGGCATGACATTACCTATGTGTGTGTGGACAATGAAGCTTACATGAATACCGGTGTCCAGAGAAGCGGTGGAACGCCCTTTGATGCATCAACGACCACCAGTCCGGCAGGTAAGGTTTCGTTTGGGAACCAGCGCCCCAAAAAGAACATGCCTGCGATCATAGTTGCACACGGTTCACCGTATGTTGCAACTGCATCGCTTGCAAATCCAAAGGACATGATCCGGAAGGTCAGGGCTGCGATCGACACCAAAGGTCCGACGTATGTCCATGTGCACTCTCCGTGTACCACAGGATGGGGATTCGACACCTCAAAGACCGTGGAGGTCGCAAGGCTTGCGGTTGAGACTGCAATGTGGCCAATGTATGAGATCGAGAACGGCAGGGTCACAAAGGTCCACAAAATAAAGGAACAAAAACCCGTTGAGGACTACCTCAGAATGCAGCGCAGGTTCAAACATCTCTTTACCATGGAAGGTGGAGACGAGGAGATAAAGAAGATACAGCGCATCGCTGATACGAACGTCGCAGAATTCGGGTTGATGAAATAAACC
>CAZQWP010000182.1:0-3258 GCA_964597005.1 uncultured Methanosarcinales archaeon
GATGGTTCAAAGAATGAAGCAAGAAGCTCCATGCGTAAGCGTGGAGTAGTTCACCGGGTGGTACTCTAAAAGCCACTAATATGGAACTATCCATGAAAAAAGTTAAAGTCTTCATGCCCCGTTCCTCATAACCGATATCTTCCGGCTTGTAAGCTGCCCATTCGCGATAGGACGAAGCGGCGGGCTATGTTCTGTATAATGTGCAAAAAATATATCATAAAAACATAGGGTCTACAATTATTTTTGAATCCCTTTACTTCAAATTTGCAGACTCGATCTCACACCACTTGCCTTCACCTTCCCATACCTTGACCATAAGCGGGAAATCAAGACGTGATGAGAGTTTTGAACAGATATGCTCGCAGATGTTTTCCGCACTCGGGAAAGGAATAATATCATTTAGCAATTTGTGGTCGTATTCCTTCAAAACTTCCTTGATGGCTTTTTTGATGTCATAGAAATCCATTACCATGCCGTTTTCTTTTTTCTCGCCTTCGATCACAACTTCTATCTTGTAGGTGTGACCATGAATGATCCCGCAGGTCTTATGTTCGGGAAGGTAATGTGCACTGTCAATATATTCAATAATTCCAAGTTTCATCTTTGTCATTATAAACACCCCCATATCCTGTGGGTCTGTGGTATTATTCGTGTATCAATCTTATCAAGCAAACTATCCTGAAGGTCCAGCAGGAACTTTGTTGATGCCGTTTTTTGTGAGCTGGTCACTGGCTGCAGCGTTACAGAGGAAACGTATTTCGAGATCGTATCCACAATGCCAATAACATCATCTGCAACCGTATCTACTGTCACAACGATCTTGCAGAAGCAGTCTCTTTTATTTGTGGTCTTAAGTATCCTGAAGCATTCGATGGTCCTGTCAAGATGGGATTCAAAATCCTCAGCTTTAAAATCTTCCATAAGCTTAACATCGCCGGCAACATAGGAAACCCTGTCCTTTACCTTTTTCGCCATCTGTGGCAGGGTCATATTGGATTCAAGATATACGGGTGCAGAAGTACGTAGCATGCTTATGAAATCTGCATGTAACAGAGGTTCGCCACCTGTCAGGGAAACCGAATGGATATTTTTGTAGGACCTGAGCATATCTTCCACCATGTTAACGGTAAGAGGATTTGGTAAGGTCTCAAATACACCGGAACCCGGGTCTTTTTCGAACCTGCAAAAATTCACATCTTCCTGTGGTGTGTCGCAGTACGAGCAATTCAGGTTACATCCGACAAAACGCACAAAAGCCTGCCGGGCACCCACATATGCCCCCTCTCCCTGAACGGAACAGAATATCTCACTTACGGGTGCGAACATCAGATCACGTCCAATGGGCGAGATTTGCGCAGGTCTTTCTCGATATCCTCAAATTCCTGCACGTAACGGCTGCCGATTTCCTGCATCAGTACAGCCAGATCATCCCCTTCTATCCCGCACTCTTTAAGGTTCCCATAGAAATCATGCACCACATTGATGCCAAAATGTATCTTCTGTGAAACCGCCGAGGTGCTGGCAATGGATATGGTAAGTTTCTTGTTGTTCACGAACAGGTCGTCGCCGTCGCGCCTTGCCGTTATCCCGTGTCCCTCAAGTATCTCGAAAACGATAGCCGTAAAGAAACGCTGTCTTGTGTAGATAAGTTTCATGTCAGTCGAGTCAAAGTGCTCGATCATGAAATGAAGCATGTCCTCAGAGTATATGACTTCATTCTCTTTTTTGTCCTCAAGGTCTATCATGTGATCAAGTTTCACATCACACTTCCCCCTGAAAACGATTATTGAATCATCTTGAACGCCTTTTGTATTGTAGCCCCAGAGCGAGGATATCTGGCTTCCATCATAATCTGTTTTTTCATCAAAAATAATGCATTTCATTGAATTGTACTCCCCGTCACAAGCAAAACGATCAACGTTTAACACCTAGTCTCACAAGTAGAGGGTCCTTTTTCCCGATCTCCTTGAAGGCGCGCGCCCTCCGCACACAGCTTTCACAAACTCCGCATGGAACTTCTCCACCGTGGTAGCAGCTCCAGCTCCATTCAAGGGGTGCATCAGTCTTTAGTGCCTCGAAGACAATGCTGGTTTTATCAAATTTGATCAATGGAGCCAGCAGTTTCACTTTGTTTTTTGTGGAAAAGGATAATGACCTGTCCATTGCCTGAATGAACTCAAAAGTATTGTCAGGAAATGTCTCTGCTTCTTCCTCATTAAATCCTAATATCACATACTCGCATCCCAGAGTTTCCGCAAAGCTTCCTGCAATGTTTATCATGACCCCGTTCCTGTTCGGGACCCATACGTTCTTTGCAGATTCCTGTGTTATTTCAGGTGCGGCGTAATCAGATATATCTTCTAATGAAAGTTTCGGGACCTCAACATCCCTGTTCACAAGGGACGTTTTTGTGATCTTACCCAGCCAATCAAGCTTGATCACCTCATGTTCGATCCCATAACGGTCGCAGATATTTTTTGAAAATTCGATCTCACGACATGCAGAACGCTGTCCATAATCGAATGTAAGAGCAAGTCTCACATCCATCCACTCTTTTGTAAATACTAATGCTGCAACCGAATCCAGACCACTGCTGAGTAATGATACTGCGCTCATAGTAAAACACCTATTCTCTTCAAGTATTTGTCGAGTATTAAATGTATATTATTTAAGGTTGCGGTGTGACAAATAAAAAATAGATGCGATCATAGAAAAATATTCGAATTTCCTTATATGATCACACGGTTAAGAAAACACATAATATTGAATAAATGTTCACAATCACTGTTACTTTTTTTTCTTCTTGAACACAGAAGGTAGATCCACCGCATAGGTGCCGTTCTCTTTTATAGCCATTATGATCTCTTTGCGTCCAAGAAGCGATTCAAGATTCAACTCATATGAACCCGGACCCAGTATCCGGACGGACTCAACCCGCTCGTCATCGTCCTCTTCTTCACGTTTTTCCTCTTCTTTGATGCCGAGTATCTCATCAATTTCCGTGATCACCTTTTCAGAGGGTGTAGTTTTCACGGTTTCGTCGACTATGTCGAAAACCTCCGGTTCTATCTCTTTGCCGGATGCCTCTGCGTCCTCACTGCCCACATACAGGAACTTGTTCCAGCCGCAGTTGGGGCACCCGGTAAGTATAACGGAATCCCCGTCTTCAAAAATATGTTCACATCTTGTACATTTGTGCGGCATTGATTCACCGGTTTTAAATATAAACGGCGATATATTTAAACATTTACGATTCAG
>CAZQWP010000183.1:0-3245 GCA_964597005.1 uncultured Methanosarcinales archaeon
TTCAAAACGTCGAATGGCTCCCCTTTTCAAGATTGTGTTGCATAGTTTATAATATTATTATATAACTATAAATATGTTATCTTTAAATATTGTATGTGGATAGTACGCCTTTCATCCCCGATCTTACGAAAGGGGACTTCTCGGATAAAAGTTAAAATGTTTCGTATGAACAACAGAATTTAGTCTGCCAAAATCAAACGTATTCTAAATCTCACTCCTTCTCCACCAGCCAAGCATCCGTAATTACAATCCTCGCAGTATACTCATCCATCTCCACCATCTCATACCCTTTTATCTCAATCCTCTTTTTGTACATTGGACCATCGGTCACAAAACTCTCGAACTCCCCGCCCTCGCCTGCAATATTTATCCCGATCTTCTTGTTAAGTTGCACGAGCCTATCGACATCCTTTTCCGATACCCTGCGCCCAAGCCAGCTTTTATCAAAACCGTATGCCGCAATGCTGCTGAAGATAAACTCATAACCGTTCTTTAGCAACTGACGCATCTCAGTCTCCTGGTCGATATGCCAGAGAGGCGAGAAAACCTTCAGCCCGAGTTCATCGCATATCCTCTCGATACGCTCCCTCTGGTAGTTGGAATACAGAGCCCCTGTCACCACGCCTTCAATGCCAAACTCCTTTTGCGCCCGGACAATCGCATACCTCATATCCTCAAGTTCGATCTCCTTCTCCCCTTTTGTGACCTGCTCAACCAAGGGAATATCCATAGCCTCTGCCTGTAGATGAACGAGGTCGATGTTCGGAGTATGGAACATGTACGAATGCGGGTTCTCACTTCTTATGGTGATCAAACACTCAATGAAATAGTTCTGCTCCTGCATGATCTGCATAGCATAATTGCTGTCCTTCCCCGAACTGAAAAGGACACCGAGTTTCAGGTTTGGCTCTGAATAGAAACCCTTCAGGTATTCGCTCTTTGTCCTGCATCCCGCTTTCTTTGCAAGCTTTGCGATCGCCCGATCAAACCTGCTGCCATACTGAGCAGCCTGCTTCCTGCGCTGTGAAAACTCCTGCGGCATGCCAATATCCTCCCCAACCATCCTTAGAATGATCTTGTTCTGTTCGGAGTCTATCTTATATTGCGACGGGATCTTCAGGCAGTAGTCCACCAGCCGTTTGTCAAGATACGGCACACGAAGTTCGATATTGTTGTTCATGGAAACAACATCGTCCCTGTATGTGTTCTTCTCGTATATCTTCAGGATATCGGCATAGCAGTCCCTGTTAATATCAGTGGACCTCCTGTGCCGGTCATATCCTGCAAGCAGTTCATCTGCACCCGAACCTGAGAACATAACTCTAATACCAGCTTCCCTTGCAGCCAGACATGCCACGTACATGGTCAATGCGACGCCGACCTTGGGAACGTTGGTATCCTCAATAAGCGGTACAACAGCCTTGAGGTGTTCCTCCACCTCCTCAAGGTCGATCTCCTTTATCCGCAACGCAAGTCCAAGTGTATCGGCTACCTTTTTTGCATACATAACATCCGGTGACTGGTCTGTGCCCTTAAATCCTGCTGTATAACAGGTGAAATCCAAACCCGGTCGCTCTCCCAGTTCCTTGCACAGGTATGCTATGATACTGGAATCCAAACCTCCCGAAAACAGAACTCCGAACGGCTCGTCAGGGATGCGGATGGATACCGCATCGGTTATCAACTCCCTGACATCTGATTGGATGGTTTCGAGTTGCATCCTGTTTTCAGGTGTGATTCTAAAAAATTCACGGTTGTACCTGGAAATTGTATCTTCATTTAAATCATAAGAAAGTATCTCACGCGGATTCAGTTCCTTAATATCATGGTATCCAGTTGAATTAAGCACTTTTTTCTCGGATGCAAGTGCAAAACCGGAAGAGGTACTATACCATAACGGTTTGATACCCAAAATATCCCTGACGATGTATACCTTATCATTTTTCCAGTAAGCAAAAGCATAAACACCAAGGACTTCACGCAGGGTTTCGTCAATGATCGAGCAGACATTGGTTGAAGCGGAACTTCCTGATATTTGTTTTTCCATAAGTTTTATCAAGAGATCAGAATCATTCGTTGAACCAAGTTCGTATTTTCTGTCAAGTGCCTTCCAGTTATATATCTCACAGTTTGAAACAAGCTGTCCCTCGTACACAATGGGCTGGGGTACAAAGTTCACCATGGAATGAAGCCTGTGTCCAAGTATACGGTTATTGTGCCGGGGAATAGCAAGGGTCTCCTGATCAGATGAATACACCACCCAATTAACACCACCCGCACCAACACCATCCATACCCCGGTTTTTTAGAATAGCAAGAGCTCTGTGAGTGTAGTCGACTGCGTTTTTAATGTTAAAAAAACCAGTAATTCCGCACATTAGTCCTGTTATTTGTTTATGTATTGTTGCTACTATTAATCCAAAACAACTTTGTCTTTTAATATTTCATTACTTCAGGATGAATAGTTAGTGACCAACAATCCTGAACCAAATAGAATTCGCATCGGAGAAAGAATGTGTAATCATTGTTTAAGAAGTTAACCTTCCTTCTAGCAGAGTTATTAATCATATGCTGTTTTCAAAATTTGGAAAACCAACAACTCAAAATACTATTATCAGCAAACATGAGTCTGAAGATAACTAAAGAGGGATCTATCATATTCAACCAGCTTAAAAATAATGTCCGTATGTTGGTCAACCCGGTAGCAAAGGCTATTCCCCTTTCCCCGAACACATTGACACTCATCGGTCTTGTGATCAGCATTGTTGCTGCAGTTGTATTTGCACGTGGGATTGTAGTTCTTGGAGGTGCATTAATTCTTTTAAGCGGACTGTTTGACATATTCGATGGTGCGGTTGCAAGATCAAAGGGAAACATCACCCCTTTTGGTAGTGTACTAGATTCTGTTTGCGATAGGTATGCTGATGCCATAATATTTGTAGGGATCATATATGGCATATTAAATAGCAACATTTCACCTGATCTGCTGTTAAATATACCACTATGGCTATGGTGTGCAATGGCACTTATTGGATCATATCTTGTCAGCTACACACGTGCACGTGCAGAAGCTGCGGGGACAAAAGATATGACCGTAGGGGTCGCCGAGCGTCCCGAGCGGATGATACTGCTTGCTGTAGGCGCCTTCAGTGGATTTATTGCATGGGCGATTGTTTTGATAGTGGTATTGACCCATATTACTATCATCCAGCGAATCTTATATGCAAAACAATACCTGAGCTGATG
>CAZQWP010000184.1:0-3245 GCA_964597005.1 uncultured Methanosarcinales archaeon
GGATAGGGACATTAATGCTGCAATCAATATACTACAGAAAGTAGGGCAGGACATGTTCGAATTAACGCCTGTGGAGATGTTCGTTGGAACGTCAGTGAAGCAGGAGGCCGCTGTCTTGTAGACGGCGGTATGTCACTGATAATGCTGATCTTTTTACTCGGCTCGATGTTGATACCAATGTAGGTGGTAATATTAAGACCTACACTTGAAGGGTCGATCATTATCGTAAACTCTTTAATGACTTCAGAATTTCGTAACTTTTCAATTCTTTTGTGGATCGTGAAGGTTGCCACCCCGAGTTTGCCTGTAATCTCCGTGCTGTGCATTCTGCAGTTATTGGTCAAGTGTTCCAGAATTGCGAAGTCAATTTCATCAATGCTGTATTATTAAATTAAGCGGTCATCAATAATATATTTTTCGATATAAATTAAATTGGTAACAATATTATTGTTTGCATAACAGATTGTGCCAAAAATCGGGTAAAGACTGTAAAATTGGAATTACGCTCATAATATACAGGACAATAATGTTTTTGTTCATTGAGTACGTTGGTAAATCAAAATCTGGTGAAAAGCTCATGAAAATAAATCAAGACTGTGTTGGTTGTGCTCAATGCGTTGCGTTCTGTGAACAGGACGCCATCAGGGTCAAAGGGCGTGCATATATCATGGAACCATGCATTGATTGTGGGTTTTGTGCAGCTTATTGCCCCATGAAAGCCATAGAGGTGACAGTATGAAAGCTTTGATAATCGGTGCCGGACTCGGTGGGCTGCTAAGTGGTGCCAGGCTTGCCAGAGCAGGTCACGAGGTCGAGGTTTTCGAGCGGTTACCCATCATCGGTGGAAGGTTCACGAACATCGAATACAAAGGATTCAAATTATCAACGGGTGCGCTTCATATGATACCTCACGGACCCGGGGGACCGCTGGCACAGTTACTTACCGAGGTTGGTGCAGATGTGAAAATAGTGCGCCCTTCTCCACTGTCCATGATACGCATTCCCAAAATAAAAGGCGAGAATTATTATAAAGAAGGATACATTGACATCCCTTTTTCCGATTTCAAGAACCAGTTCTCTATGATGAATCAGTTAAAGCTCGCAACCCTGCTTGTGACCACAAGAATAAATCTGCCCAAAGAAGGCACATTCGGGGAATGGATATCCCGTAATGTCAAAGAAGAATGGGCTTTTAAGATCGCAGATGCCTTCTGTGGCTGGTCTTTGAGTCTGGGATGCTTTGATGTATCCACAAAAGAGGCGTTTGCGATCTTTGAGAATCTCTATCGTTACGGTGGCTCAGGAATACCCATTGGGGGATGCCGCGCAGTTGTGGACGCCCTTGCAGATATCATCACCTCAAATGGGGGTGTGATCCACACAGGCACCGACGTTTCAGAGGTCATTATCCGGGACAACTCTGCAGCGGGTCTTGTGGTCAATAATGTCGAATATTCCGGAGATGTCATCATAAGCGACATTGGGCACCTTGAAACGAACCGGTTGTGCAATGGTGTGGTTAAATCCGGGAACTACACACAGTATCTCGAGAAGATCAGGAAAATAGTGCCATCTGCAGGCGTAAAGATCTGCCTGTCAAGCGATGAGCCGCTAATCGGACACGGTGGTGTTATCTTTACACCGAATGCCAGGCGTATAAACGGAATGAATGAAGTAACGAAAATTGATCCCGGTCTTGCACCCCCGGGCAAGCATCTTCTGATGTCCCACATGTGCGTGCAAAAGGACAGGCTAACCCATCTCGAAGATGAGATCGACCTTGGATTGCATGACCTTGAAGAGATGTTTGCAGGGACGAAATACGAGGTCCTGCTGATCCAATCGCATTCCGGTGGATGGCCGGTCAACAGGTCAGCATCAGGTCTGGACGTTGGCAATAAAACCCCATTCCCAGATCTCTATGTGGTAGGCGATGGCGCAAAAGGGGAAGGCGGCATAGAGGTCGAAGGTGTCGCTCTTGGGGTTTCGGCTACAATGGATATGATCTTAGTTTAAGTGTAAACCGGCTGAATGGCTGTAATTAAACTTATGTAGTGGTTTTATCATTCACTTAAACATGTCCGAATTTGTGACGTTTTCCCGCAATGTATTTCTTCCTGTTACCAATGTGTGCAGGAACAGGTGCGAATACTGTGGTTTCAGGCGCGAACCCGGTGACCCTGATGCACAACTTATGTGTGTGGAGGATATTATCTCGGTTCTTGTGAAAGGTAAAGAAGCCGGATGTACTGAGGCACTTTTTACCTTTGGCGAGTATGCAGATGAAGTTCCGGAATATAAAAAGTGGCTTAACAAGCTTGGATATTCCACAACTATAGAATATCTGGTTGAACTCTGCAACATTGCCATTGGGATCGGGCTTTTGCCGCATACGAATGCCGGTTCACTTACAAGGTCCGACCTTGAAGTCCTGAAACCGCTAAATGCAAGCATGGGGCTTATGCTTGAGACAACCGCAAGGCTTACGGCACATAGGGATTGTCCCGGAAAGGAACCGGAATTGCGTCTTAAGACCATCAGGGCTGCCGGGGAACTTAGGATCCCTTTCACCACAGGTATTCTGGTGGGTATTGGGGAATCCGTGGAGGACAGGATTGATTCACTCCAGTCCATTGCAGCGGTCCATGAGGAATATGGGCATATCCAGGAAGTGATTATCCAGAATTTCACGCCAAAACCCAACACATCCATGGCTGATCATGTCCCTCCGACCCGGGAGGAAATGATGCAGGCTGTAAGACTTGCGCGCACGATACTATCTCCAGATGTTGCGGTCCAGGTAGCCCCGAATCTCATTGACCCCTATACCCTTATCAAGTGCGGGGTTTCCGATCTTGGGGGAATCTCACCTACAACTATTGACTGGATAAACCCCGAATCGGAGTGGCCAGGTGTCTCGGAGCTACAAAAAATGGTACAGGAAATTTCCCTGCGTGAGAGGCTGCCGATATATCCGCAGTATGTTCAGAGAGGATGGTATAACAAGAATCTTAAAGAACTTATCAAAAGCCTGTCTGATAAAAAAGGATACCGGAAAACTTTAAGTGTATAAATGATGTTACAATTCAGGCTCATAAAAATGGATGTGGTGATATGAATAACACAGCTTCTAGAATTCCGAATGAGGTAATTCAGCGGGCACGGCTGGGAAAGTGCACAAAAGAAGATGCTATGTCACTTCTTAATGTTAATCCCTTCGAGCTTTTTTCACTGGCAGACGAACT
>CAZQWP010000185.1:0-3227 GCA_964597005.1 uncultured Methanosarcinales archaeon
CGATGGTTCAAAGAATGAAGCAAGAAGTTCCATGCGTAAGCGTGGAGTAGTTCACTGGTGTCGTATAGTCTCAAAATGCTTTTCTCACAGTAACCCAGAACACGCTTCCCTGTCCTGCGGGATTGTCCTGAACTCCAACACTGCCACCGTGCAGACTGATGATCCTCTTAACGATTGCAAGACCAAGCCCTGTTCCTTTTACACCCTTTCTTTCCACACGCTTGAACCTCTCAAACAGCCTTGGTTTATATTTATCCGACACTCCGATTCCAAAGTCTGTCACCATCACTTTCCATTTGTCACCATCATCAAGGATATCCACAATGATCCTGCTCCTCTCAGGACTATATTTTATGGCATTGGATATCAGGTTCGAAAACACCTCTTCAATAACCGGGTTCACGTTAGCAGGGTAACTGACCCCTGTAGCAAATTCCAGCAACATCTTCTTTTCGTTAAGGTTAGGTCCAAAGTCTTCGACCACTTTCTTGAAAATAATACCAATATCCATGTTTATAAACTCAAGCTGTTCCACGGATTCCAGCTTTGCGAACTTGGACGCACTTTCAATCATATCAATGAGTCTTTCATTATTTCGCTCGATTGCCTGAAGTAACTTGAGCTTTTCCTTATTATCTTCCAGATCGAGCAGTACTTCGGTATATCCCTTGACAATACCCGCTGGATTTAAGAGGTCATGACGAAGAATATCCGTAAAGAGGTCTTTGAGCTCATTGGAATGTACAAGTTCTTCAGTATATTTTTGAATTGCCTCCTCGACCCGCTTTCTCTCAGTGATATCAATACCGACACCGAAAAAGAAATCGAACTCACCGTTTTCTTTAAACACAGGTCTACCATGCCATTCTACAAGAATTTCCCTTCCATCCTTGGTCAGAACGAGATTTTCATTTAATGTAGGTTTCTTCGAAGAAATAATCTCATCAAATACTTTTGAGAGCATGGGACGGTCTGACTCTGGAACAACAGTTATCATGTAATCTTTATCCACAACCTCTTTCATGGTGTAACCAAGAGCCTGGAGCATCGCATTATTCATCATGATAATCTTGTCGTTGGAGTTGATAGCAACGAAGAAGGTTGGAGATGTCTGGACGAGGTTTTCGCTGAATTCTTTTTCTTTGCGCAATGCTTCCACAGCCCGCCTACGCTCCGTGATATCTATACATTGGGCAATGGTTGAAAGGACGGTTGTTCCATCTTCTTCATAAACATTCGCCAGATTGCAGAGCATCAGGCGAGTAGCTCCGTCTTTGCAGGTAAACGGGATCTCTACAGCTTCGATATATCCACTGTTCAAGGTGCATTCAATCTTTTTCAGTGATTCTTTTTGCGTTGCTTTAGAAAACAAGATGCAGATTTCTTTACCGTTGACCTCATCAGCAGTATAGCCAGTAATATGCTCAAAAGCCTGGTTAACACAGGTGATCCTGATATTCGGGTCCCAAACAACAATTAAGGCATTGGAATGATTGATAAGCTTATTCTGGTACTCCTTACTTCGATTCAATGAGTCGATAAGTATTAAATTCCTTAGAAGCAAGGCATCCACCAAACGCCCCACAAAAACAAACATTACCCCACGGACCACATCTGACCAGACATATGGCATATCCGGGTTCATAAAGTTCGAAATTACAAGCATCAGGGCAAGGAACAAACCAACCACTACACCCTTACGTGACCACCATAGGCTTGCAAGAATGATCGGTATATAAAAAAGATGCGTAAAGATAACTTCGGTTTTTAAGATAAAATGAAAATAATAGGTGGTTAATGTACAGATAGATAGCATTAATCCAAGAATGATCATTTTGAAAGTACTATGATCATCTAATTTTTTCATAATTTTTGTCTCCAGCAAAACTATTTCCATATGACCCGATTACCACCATATACATCAACTTTGATTTATCAAGAAATCGCTAATACCTTATTTTTTGGTTGGTCCAATGCAAAGTTTTCAAGCTATGAATCCATTTGTTTTAATTTCAGATAGTTCACCAGAATTATGAAAATATTTTTCTTTTTGTCTATTTATCTTTCTTTTTAAACTTTTTTTTATATATAATGTTACGGACGGACCATACAGCATTTTCCATAGTTGTTCTTAACCTGACAGTGTATCATTCGTTTCCTCCTTTTTTGAATTGCTCTATCTCTTTCTCTAATTCTGAAATTCGTTGTTTGAATTCTAACATCCGGTCTTCCCTTCCCACAAAGAGTGTATTCAGGTGCTCAAGTTCGGCATATTTTTCTTTTAGATCTGCTGTGTGCTCTATTACATGTTCAAGCTTATTCGTAAGTTTACGTATCTCATCCTCAGCCCTTTTGTATTCACTGATATCGTGGAATATCTCAACAACAGAAATTATCGTACCATCGCAGTCCCTGATAGGCGAGCAGGTGACTATAAAATTAAGCTGGGTTCCGTTTTTTAGAACTATGTCCTTTACCATCGATTTGACTTCGCCGTCCATGAAAGCTTCTTTTGCAGTACAGTCGGAACACGGCTCACCAAGCCATTCAAATGCTTCGTAGCATTTTTTTCCCAGAATATACCCATATTGCTCTACCGCGATCCTGTTTGCCCAGGTGATATTCAAATTATTGTCCATAACAATGATTACATCACTTATGTTGTTCAGGATTGCCTGCTGTTTCTCCTGTAATTCTATAATCTCAAACCTGAATTCTTCCAACTGATTTTTCAATATGTCTGTATATGATTGCATTTTATTCAGAAGAATCAACCTTTCCTGATTCAAAATGACAACCAGTACACCGACAATTAGAAACATGGATGCACGCGCCGCATCTGTCCATATGGGCGTCCCAAGAGAACTCAAAATGTGAGAAATTAGCAATATCAAAGCAAGGAAAACCGCAACTGCGATCCCCTTACGCAACCACCATAGACTTGCGAGAATGATTGGTACATAAAATAGATGCGTAAAGATAATGTCAGTTTTTAAGAAAAAATGAAAATAATAGATTAAAAGTATACACGCGATAAGCAGTGATCCAACAATAGCAATTTTTGAGGAATCTTTTCTAATTAATTCTTTCATAGCCACTCCTTTATTTTTAATTCGATCGCCCTCAATTCCCACTCAGCGGTCTGGGCAACTGAACCCACATACACCCCGAGATTTCCGATAGCCTGTCCAATTGGCATTTTGTGATAGGTAACGTAACATGATATT
>CAZQWP010000186.1:0-3218 GCA_964597005.1 uncultured Methanosarcinales archaeon
CAAATTATGTATCTTCAATCGGCGAACGTCCTCTTATTGCACGCCTCTCTGAGATATTCAAGAGCACACTCAGTCCTGAGATAATGATAGGTGTGGGTCCGGATGACTGCGCTGTTATCGATCTCACTGAAACGAAACGGAGGCATCAGATGTGCTTCATCTTGTATCTAATCCTATATTTTTAGTATCAATAGGCTTTGGTATCAAAAATCCGATACGTTTCCCCCGGTTGTCACGCTTAAATTATAACATTCGTTTCAACCATAATCATTACTATGTCAGATGAGATGATACGATTGATGAGATGTCGAACAAGATTGATATTGGCAGCTGGACTTCTTATTTTGTTGAGTATAGTCACTGTCAATATGCTGCTTCTGGAGGCACCTGTGGTTATACAGATAGAGGGTGACACCTTCAAAGTCATAGAAATCCCTTATTCATACACCACAAAGGACGCATACATACTGCTTGTGGCCGGACTGCTCGGGGGAATGTCGGTCTCTCAGATACTGATCTGCCTCAAGTCATTCCAATTCGAGCCACTGCAAACTAGATTTACAGAGGAAACAGCGCCGGACGGTGATAATGTTTCACCGGATGGAGTGCATGCGGATTTAATTTTGCGGGCACTTGAAGGAGATGAGCGAAAAACTGTGAAGATAATCTTGGAAAACGGCGGGGAAATCCTCCAGAACGAACTTGTGAATACTCTTAATTTTTCCAAGGCCAAGGTTTCGCGAATCCTGATGAACCTTGAGAGGCGCGGCATTATTGCAAAAAGTAAATACGGACTCACCAATCGCATCTCACTGGCTGATGATATACGAGGTGAGATCAAATGAGAAAAGAAGTTGTGATACCTGTGGTGGTTATTATCATGGTTGCCGCATTGGGTATGTACTGGTATTACGGGGACAGGGCTGATGTCAGAATTGTCGGATTGGATGCACCCCAGAGACTTGGTCTGCAAACACACAGTCAGTTAAATATCACCCTTATGAACAATGAATCGGTTCCTGTTAATGTGAGTATTGATGTTAAGAATGCCTTTATTGGTACAAACGGTACAAGCCATCCAACTTCCAGAATGATACTCACAGAAACCACATATTCGGGGAATGATGTTAGCTATATCAAGCGCATTCCATTAGCAGAGGAAGTAACTCTTATGCCAGGCGCGAACACAATCTGGATATCCATTGGTTACGTGGTGGTAGGCAACCATAGCGTGGAGGTCAGGGTATACCAGAATGAACGGTTAATTGATAAAGGTACGGTAATTGTTGAAGTCCCGGTTCCTGTGTTATCGTTACAATTGGAATACGAAAAACTTAACACTGATGATTTTGATTTTTATAGAATAGATGGCTATCTCACGAATCACGAACTCGGTAGTGTAGATGTTACAACAAACGTGACGGTGATTAACGATAAAAACGGAGAAGTTGTATCAACTGATGTAGACCACTGCACAGCAAGGGGTCATGAAAAAAAATTGATATCTAGCTGGAATATATCTCGCTTGAACATATCAAATTGGGTAGATAGTCCTGTAACCCTTATTGAACTTGCACACAATGAATCTTCGAATGAGAGCTATATGCCAATTACAAGTGTTGTGAAAGGAAAAATCGGTGATAGATACAGGGTGAATGTTACGTCTACAAGCCAATATCAGGTGGTTTCCGCAGAAATTGTCGTGCCGCCCGAGTGAAAGAATATTCTGTCTGGTATCCACACTGAAAAGGAACAGTTTGATGATCTGGGCAGAAAATTAATATACGTCCTAAAAAAGCATGGTAAGCAACATGAAAGAACCGGAACCTGTGTCCTCAATCGGTGAACGTCTTCTTATCGCACGTCTCTCTGAGATATTCAAGAGCACACTTAATCCTGAGATAATGATAGGTGCGGGTCCGGATGACTGCGCGGTTATTGATATTACGGATGAGGAGTGTCTTGTTGTGACAACGGATATGCTACACCGACAAACGGATTTCCCACCGCAGATGTTACCATGGCAGATCGGGTGGATGGCTGCGGCTGTGAATTTTAGTGATGTTGCGGCTATGGGTGCGAGTCCGATTGGTATTCTTTCAGCGCTTGGTTTCCCAGCGGACACGGATGTGGGATTTATTGAGGAGATAGCACGCGGGATCGCGGACTGTGCAAAAATGTGCGGTGCTTCTGTGATAGGTGGTGATATCGACACCCATGAGGAATTGACTATCACGGGAACAACCATCGGACGTATCAAAAAAAGTGAACTTCTCACAAGAAAGGGTGGACGTGTTGGAGACAAGGTATGCGTGACAGGTCATGTAGGTTCAGCAGGTGCGGCTCTTCGGGCGCTTGAGGGTGGTATACATGTGACTAAATCTCTTTTACGAACATTGTTTGAACCTATACCCCGCACATTAGAAGCGCAGAGACTTGCCGCTTCAGGTGCAGTCACTGCTATGACAGATACGAGTGATGGTCTTGCTATGTCGCTGCACGATCTTGCTGCAGAGGGGGGTGTTAGTTTCAGGATTTACGAGGATTCACTGCCGGTTCTGGATGAGGTACGTATGGTTGCTGGCAACTCAGATGTTTTGAGTGAACTTGTACTCTACAAAGGTGGCGATTTTGAGTTGTTGTTCACTGTCCCTTCGGATATGGTCGTAGTGGCGCAAAGTGTATGTAATTTAAGTGTAATAGGGGATGTGGTTGGACAGGAAGAAGGTGTAAGGATTAAACGCACAGATGGTGTGGTCGAGTGCGTTAACAGAAAAGGATATGAACAGTTAGCTAATAGATAACTTAAGTAAATATTATGGGTGTAGAATATATTATGAGGTAATAGTTATGAGAGGATACGTCAGGTTTTTTTTGATTGGATTGTTGTTGATCGGATTTTTTTGTGGCGGAGCAGAAGCTGCAACAATTGCTGCTGATTTCACTACATCAATTTCAGATTTAAGTGTAGATTTCACTGACACATCTACTTCTACAGATACTACCATAGATATCTGGTTATGGGAGTTCGGTGATGGCAATACTTCTGCTGTTCAGAGTCCATCGTTTACTTATGCCAGTGCAGGTACCTATACCGTGAACCTGACTGTTAGTAATGTTACTGATGCTCTTGAAGCTACTACAAATCAGAGTGTTACAGTAACAGAAGCTGCAACAATTGCTGCTGATTTCACTACATCAATTTCAGATTTAAGTGT
>CAZQWP010000187.1:0-3213 GCA_964597005.1 uncultured Methanosarcinales archaeon
AATAGGAGTTTATAGAAGATTTAAAGGATAAATGTGGTTAATGGTTAAGCCTCAATTGTTTTTTCATCTCTTGCTGTATTTAATAACTTACAATATACTTTATTAAAAATTAAACTTCCGGAATACTTACGGGGCACAATAGTCATTCCAATCACCATATGCGTTTTATCTAAAGTATTTAAAAATGGTAACTATTCAGCCTATGTAAAACAATATCAATAACCATCATTATAAAAATTCAATGAGACAATTTCTGTGAATAAATTTTATTTAATTGTTGGCGAATGGTTGCGTTTTGTTCTTTTTAGTCCATAAGAAATTAAACATCTATGTTTCGTCATAATCAATATCAATCAACTGGTTTTAGTAGGCTGAATAGTTACTAAAAATGTTTCTAATTACACTCACTGTTCACACTCACATCAAATCGCCCTTTTCCCACTGCAACTCCCAAAACGAAGCTTCCCATACCCCTAAGAGCCGTGATAATCTCCCTCCTTTGCACCGGTTCCTGTCGGTTTGGTCCTGGCTGGGATCGGATATCTGGCCTTTGGGATTCGATCACCTGATTGAATTGGTTGGTTACGGTCAAGGCTTCCTCCCCCTCTACTACTATCTTCACTCCCCTTACCTCCCCCCTCAAAAATTCCAGCGCATCTATCGTGCGACGAGATGCGCCTTTTCCCCTTAATCTCTCCTGCGCATAAGTGCGTTCGACACATGCGCCCCGGTCCGTTAAAAAAAGATGGGGTACCCCCATCATCTCACACCGCCCCCTGAATGTACTTTACGGCCTTCTCTGCTTTACTGGCTTCCATGATAACCAGTTTGTCATCACTTTCCAATTTACTGATCCATCCCCAAATTTAGGCCGCACTGTTATCGATTATTCCCGGTGCAATCCCGGTGATACCGCACAAAAAACAACTGCCCATTTCTACAATCAGCTCTTCCTTACTGTACTGGTCCGATCCAAAACTGTTCTTGATCGGCCTGGCAAGTCTTGATTCATGACCTGTGAAGTGAACAAGTTCATGAAACAGGGTTGAGTAATATTCTCGGATATCCTCAAATCTCCTAACATCCGGTATCACTATCGAGTCTTCACCAGGCCTTTAAGCCACTTTAGTTCCAGTGTGGATGATATCCGGTTTGTTTGTGTACTTTTCCACGATCCCCTCACATGTACATGATGGCGTTTCTGTTAAGGAGCTATGCCATATTTTAAAACTATATTTTGGAGTTGTAGCAAACCACTGTTGCGACCTGATCCAGCGCCTTAAGGTTGAGATGGATATGTACTGACCGGACAGGAACCATCTGTATTTTGTTGAGAATGCGACATGATGGAAGTTCTGTTTGCAGAACATATGCTATTTGGGTATTACATTCAATAAAAAACGCTATCAAAAGCTGGATTGAGAACGTTTATAACAGCCCATGTGGACTGTTATAAACAAGGTGGTAAATCAATCAACAGCCTAACAAAATTAATTGAAGGCTTTCAACAATTTGTAAGGAGCCTCGAGCGTGATTTGAACACGCGACCTAGTGATTACAAATCACTCGCTCTGCCGGGCTGAGCCATCGAGGCGCACATTCCAAAGGATGATATCCACCGGATGCTTCTTCTTAGATACAATCATAGCAAATAAATGTTATGGCATATCTACAGTAAGGCAGAATAACCATGTGGCGGCAAATTGCTAAATTCGGAAAAAAGCTCGTTGATCACGGGCTTGTGGAATCCCACTTCGGGAACATCAGCGTGCGTATAGGCAGCAAGATACTGATAACAAGAAGCGGGTGCGCCCTTGACGACATCACTGAGAACAGCGTAGTCGAAGTGGAACTGGAAGGCACATCAGGGCTTGACCTCATCGCATCCTCAGAGACCATTGTCCATCGTACCATTTACAAGAACACGTCCGCCCTTGCCATCATCCATGCGCACTGTCCGTATTCCGTGACCCAGTCCCTCCTTGCAGACTCGAACACCATCATACCCATCGATAGCGAAGGTCTGTATTTCCTCCATGAGATCCCGATCGTCAAAGGCGGCATAGGAACGCCTGAACTCGCACAGAACGCAGCCCTGGCACTGTCCGAACACAAAGGTGCCATCGTCTACAGTCACGGTACCTTTGCGGTGGGCAAGATACTGGAAGAAGCCTACGTGGTAACAACCCAAATCGAACACTCATGCAAGATCAAGTACCTGTGCGATATTGCACAAAAATGAAACTCTAAAATTACCAGAGCATCAAGAGTGGAATCGGGAAAACATTAAATCAAACAAACCACATGTAAATAAACCTATGACCTTTGACTCCCTACGACCATTTGCATCAAAATTCATTGTACCCATTGCAAAAGTAGCTGCAGATACAGGCATATCACCAAATGTAGTTTCAGCAGCCTCCCTTGTTTTTGCTGCTATGGCAGGACTCTGTTTCTATTACTCACTGAATAACACCCTGCTGGTACTTGCAGCCGGTTTCTTTGTATTCCTAAACTCGTATCTTGATGCACTGGACGGTGCAATTGCAAGGTACCTGAATACCGCAGGCAACAAAGGCGATTTCTTAGACCATGTGATCGACCGCTATTCAGATGTATTCATCATCTGCGGGATATTCCTTGGAGGGCATGTTCAGTGGCAGATAGGGACCATCGCAATCGTAGGTGTCCTTATCACCAGTTATCTTGGCACACAGGCACAGGCAATGGAAATCGGGAGGTACTACGGCGGGATCATGGGCAGGGCTGACCGGCTTGTCTATATAATGCTGGCATCCATTATCTATTTTGTATACCCCCACCAGATAGGAGGGTTCACGGTCCTTGGATGGCTTATGATCGTAATTGCTATTGGAAGCCACATCACAGCATTTCAGAGAATTTTCCATATATGGAATAAATTATAGCACCGAATTTGTAGTGAACCTGTGAGAGTTTTTATTATCTTCTGGTCTTTTGAACTATGACGAACCGCAGATACACACAGATGAACGCAGATTTCGCATGCATAATCCGCATTTATCAGCATTATATGCATGCCTTTCGGGCGTAGTAGGCACTCAACTCCGCAGGAGGTGTCCGCGGTTAATAGAACTGAGTATTGGGCGTAAACAGAAAATAATAAAAAGTCTCGAATCTGTAGTACGATCATATGCATGTGAAAGAGGCACACTGTTAGCATACAGTAAGGGG
>CAZQWP010000188.1:0-3212 GCA_964597005.1 uncultured Methanosarcinales archaeon
TCGCCCTCCATCGCATGCTCTTGTTTTTGTGGGAAGACTACTCCCACGGGCAAACATATAAGATATATCTCGAACTATAACCCCTAAAAATATGGTGTACTTATATCAAATATGAGCAGGAAGTAAACTCACAACATATTTGAACATTGATTGACAAATGAATTCCCAGTGAGTAATATGACCTCGATCATCATCTTTTTTCTTGCACTGGCCTTGATTCTTCTGATGACTGCAAGGTTCAAGGTTCATCCGTTCTTGAGCCTGATCACGGTCTCCCTGTTCATCGGGGTCATGGCAGGAGAGCCGTTCGAAGCACTGGGATCAATTTCAACGGGTATGGGGAAGGTCTTTGCAAACCTTGCAATAGTTATCGTTAGCGGTAGCATTATTGGTAAGTTACTTGAGGAAACCGGTGCAACGTCGGTGATCGCAGAGGATATCCTGAGGATATCCAAAAAACCGCTTCTTTCTTTGTGTTTGCTTGGATTCCTGACCGCCGTTCCTGTTATGTGCTCAATACTTGCATTCGTGATATTCATCCCGATTGCCATGGAGATTGGTCACAGGCTGAAATTACCATCAAGCACGGTTGCCATGTCACTTGGTCTGGGTACACTTGCATCATTTAATCTCATCTATCCGTCACCGGGAGTTTATTCTGCTGTCAATGAACTTGGAGCCAGTACAGCCAATGTTTTTATCATTGGTCTTATAATTGCCATTCCCACCATGCTGGTCGGTTACTTGTATGTGGACAAGTTCTGCAGGTCAGGGGAATTGCCCATCAGACCTGCAACAAAGCAGAAGCATGTGAAAAGACCGGGGGCCTATGCCCCGATCGCAGTGCCGATCATGCTTATCTCCTCAAAGATATTCTTTCCGGTTCCAGTGCTCAATTTTCTGGGTGACCCAAATGTAGCCTTATTGATTGGGGTTTTGCTTGCAGTTATTTTTGCACGTTCGTTGGGGTCAGGTACTATTACAGCATGTACAGAAAAAGGAATAAGAAGAGGAGGTGTTGTGCTATTAGACCTCTGTGGCGGTGGTGCTCTTGGTACCACACTGGCAATGACAGGAGTAGGTCGCGAGATCGGACAGGTGTTCATCCACTCCAATCTGCCAGCGATCTTCATTCCTTTTCTGGTAGCAGTTGCAATCCAGACAGTTCAGGGTTCGAGAGTCGTGACAATGCTTATCACCCCAAGTTTGATTATTACATCGCTTCCTGAACTTTGGTTACCAGTAGAGATCGCATTGATATCCATGGCATGTGGCACTTTTATGATCTCCCATGCAAACGATCCCTATTTCTGGACAATAGTAGAAATGGCAGACCTCGATCCAGCCACCGGCTACAGATGCTATACAGTTGGAGGTATTGTAATGGGAATTACCGCTTTTATTCTGCTAGCAGCAATTTATTCAGTATTTTATTGAAGTGATACAGTCCCATTTTCGAGTTATTTTTCAACTGTTTGATTAATATATACTTTTTGATTGCGTCTAGTTCGTCAGTGCCTGGATAGATGCGGGAATCCTGCCGCCCCGTGCGATAAAGGTCTCGGAACTGAACGGGTTAACCTTCATGACAGGTGCACTGCCCAGCAAACCGCCGAATTCAATACGGTCTCCGACATTCTTGCTCGGGGCTGGGATGATGCGTACCGCCGTTGTTTTCTTGTTCACCACACCGATCGCCATCTCATCTGCGATGATTGCTGATATGGTGGATGCCGACGTATTTCCCGGAACTGCGATCATGTCCAGCCCCACTGAACATACACTTGTCATGGCTTCCAGTTTATCAAGACTGAGGGAGCCGTCCTCAACCGCCCTGATCATACCTGCATCTTCACTTACAGGAATAAAAGCCCCGCTTAAGCCACCAACTGAAGAAGATGCCATAGAGCCTCCCTTTTTGACAGCATCGTTGAGCAGTGCAAGGGCGGCAGTGGTACCGTGGGTGCCGCAGCGTTCCAGCCCCATCGCTTCAAGGATGGCAGCCACGCTGTCGCCAATCGCAGGAGTGGGGGCCAGCGACAGGTCAAGGACCCCGAAATCGGCACCAATTCGCCTTGAAACTTCCCTGCCCACCATCTCTCCCATACGTGTGATCTTGAAGGCTGTTTTCTTGATGATCTCTGCAATCTCCCCGAGGTCTGGATTTTCCAGTTCGCGAACTGCTGCATTAACCACACCCGGACCGCTAACACCGACGTTAATTACACAATCCGGTTCACCAATCCCGTGGAAAGCGCCAGCCATAAACGGATTGTCCTCCGGCGCATTGGCAAAGACCACCAGTTTTGCACAGCCTACTCCATCTGCCTTTCGGGTCAGTTCTGCGGTTTCCTTTATGATCTTTCCCATCATGGCGACTGCATCCATATTGATGCCAGCCTTGGTGGTAGCGACATTGACAGATGAACAAACCTTGTTTGTGCTGGCCAGCGCTTCAGGTATGGAATTGATCAGTCTTAGGTCGCCGGAGGTAAATCCCTTGTGCACAAGAGCACTGAAACCGCCGATGAAATCCACACCCACCGATTCAGCTGCTTTATCCATGGTCCTGGCAACGGACGCAAGATCAGGGGTTTTACAGCTCTCAGCCACAACTGCTATGGGCGTAACAGAGATTCGTTTGTTGATAACGGGAATCCCATAGAGGTTCTGAACATCTTCGGTTGTTTTTACAAGGTCCCTAGCATATGTTGTAATCTTGTTATAGATATTTTCATTAAATACATCAACATCGGGATGGCTGCAATCCCGCAGGCTAATCCCCATGGTAACCGTCCTGATGTCCAGGTGTTCCATTTTGAGCATCTGGATGGTTTCCAATATTTCCTCTGGGTGAATAAGCATGTGAAAACTCCCTTTTCCTAAATCCTGTGCATGAAACGGAAGGCGTCTTCATGCTGGACCTTTACTTCAACTCCCATGCGATCTCCTTCATCGCCCATGGCCTTCTGGAAAGCAGATAGGTCAAAATCGCTGTCTTTAGTCTCAGCCAGCATGATCATTGTAAAAAGGTCCTGCATGGTGGTCTGGCTTATGTCAACAATATTGACACTGAATCTGGCCATTACGCTGGTAATGCCAGCGACAATACCAACTTTATCACCACCAATAACGGTAATTACAAAACGACTTGATGTCATGCTCATCCCTTCTTTGGAATAAAATATATACTTAACGGTGAATTAAAATAG
>CAZQWP010000189.1:0-3147 GCA_964597005.1 uncultured Methanosarcinales archaeon
CGCCTCTCATCCCCCATCTTACGAAAGGGGACTTCTCGGCTTACAAGTTAAAACACCAGTTATCTATCTATATGGACATTGTTATAGTTATGACCATGATTTTTCATGCTGTAAACACAACGTCAGAAAAATAAACCTAAAAACCAAAAAACGCTTTCAAAAACTACTTGGTCAAAGTTCATTATTATATTGTTGTTGAACCCTATAACCGAGTAATCAGAGTAAGAAATTACAGATAAGAAGTCTTTTTAACTATTGGTGTGTTACGTGGAAGAATAAAATACTTCTTTATAATAATGCATATAGATGGAATAATTATGCTTGATGATGAATATCAAATTGATTTTTTTTCTGAAAATGGTTTTATTCGAAAGCAGTGTTCAAAGTGCGGCAAATCTTTCTGGACACGCGACATTGACAGGACAACATGCGGAGACGCGCCCTGTGACCCATATTCGTTTATTGGCAACCCTGCCTTCAAAAAACAATACGATCTCGCACAGATGCGGGAATACTACCTTAAATTTTTTGAAGAACGAGGGCATAAACGGATTAAAAGATATCCTGTGATTGCCAGATGGCGCGATGACATTTACCTTACAATTGCCTCAATTGCTGATTTTCAGCCTTTTGTGACATCAGGAGAGGTACCCCCTCCGGCAAATCCCCTGACAATCTCCCAGCCATGTATCCGTCTTTCAGACCTTGATGCTGTGGGCAGGAGCGGGCGGCACCTGACAACATTTGAAATGATGGCACATCACACTTTCAACACGAAAACAAATGAGATATACTGGAAAAACCGCACCGTTGAGCTGTGTGACGAACTTCTGAATTCACTCGGGGCAGACCCCATGGCTGTTACATACAAAGAAGAGCCATGGGCAGGGGGCGGCAATGCCGGACCATGCCTCGAAGTACTGCTCTGTGGTCTCGAACTTGCCACATTGGTTTTCATGAACCTCAAGCAATCAAAAGATGGCGACATAACCATAAAAGGCGAAAACTACACGAGAATGGACAATTACATCGTCGATACCGGTTATGGCCTTGAAAGGTTCGTATGGGCATCGAAAGGCTCCCCAACCATTTATGATGCTAT
Source organism: uncultured Methanosarcinales archaeon (assembly GCA_964597005.1). Lineage (GTDB taxonomy): Archaea > Halobacteriota > Methanosarcinia > Methanosarcinales > Methanosarcinaceae > JAFGQV01. Next base: position 1,103 of record CAZQWP010000189.1, read on the forward strand.
CTTCCCTTTAATAGTCAATGAAATAATGGGACTTGCGGGTATTGAACATGAACTGGAAAATTCAGAATATGCGAACATACTTGCACAGAATGCACGTTTTGCAGGACTTATGGATGTCAGCGAGAAGGCTAACCTATTCGAACTTCGAAAGCAGGTGGCATCCAGTATCGGTACAACCGTGGAAAAGCTTGCATCCATAATGGAACCTGTGGAAACCGCATATGCGATCACAGACCACACCAGGTGTTTGACGTTCATGCTGGGTGACGGGATCATCCCCTCCAATGTCAAGGCAGGATATCTTGCACGTCTTGTACTTCGAAGAACCCTTCGTATGATGCGGGATCTGGGTATCAAGATCTCATTGTCCGAGATCGTGCAAATGCACATCAAAAACCTGCCCGAATATCCCGAATTTGAACAACGGTTCGATGTGATCGAGGATATACTCTATCATGAAGAGCAGAAATTCGCAGATACCCTAACGCGCGGAAGACGGATGATCCAAAAATCAGCAAAACATTATAAAAAGAGCGGTGAGAAGATACCACTCGATAAATTGATCGAGATGTATGACAGCCATGGAATCCCGCCTGAGATCTCAAAGGAAGCTGCTTCAGAGGTGGGTGTTGAGGTGGACCTTCCGGATACTTTCTATTCACTGGTGGCAGAAAAACACAGCAAGGCAGAAGATAAAGAGGTAAAGATGTTTCCATTCGCTGAACGCATCAGCCGCCTTCCAGCAACGAAACGGCTGTTCTATGACGAACCAAACCGGATGGAGTTCGAGGCAGTCGTACTTGATGTATTCGATACTAACATCGTTCTTGACTGCACCCTTTTCTATCCCGAAGGTGGCGGACAGCCTGCAGATCACGGTACTATCACCGTTGGGGAGGTGATGCTCGAGGTTGTGGATGTCCAGATGGTGAACACTGTTGTGGTGCATAGGATTAAAGATATTGAAGACGAACTCCAGATCAGGAAAGGTGACCTGATTGTTGGAAAGGTGCAAGAAGAGCGGCGTATGGCACATGCCAGACACCACACAGCAACGCATATTGTGAACGATGCTGCCAGAAAGGTACTTGGTGATCACATCTGGCAAGCAGGGGCACAGAAGACCAGAAAGCGTGCACGTCTTGATCTCTCACATTACAAACGTATCACACCTGAAGAATTGAACAGAATAGAACTCATAGCAAACCGAACCGTTATGGAGAATAAACGCGTTGTGGCCGAATGGATGGACAGGACCGTTGCTGAGAAGACATATGGTTTTGGGTTATACCAGGGCGGCGTACCTCCTGGCAAATCGATTCGGGTCCTTAAGGTCGCTGATGACATTGAAGCCTGTGCGGGTACTCACTGCACAAGTACGGGTGTCATTGGTCCCATCAAGATACTGAAAACAGAGCGTGTTCAGGACGGTGTTGAGCGTATAGAGTATGCAGCAGGTGAGGCTGCCGTATTGGCTGTGCAGGAAATCGATAGTTTATTGCATAAATCTGCAGACGTGCTTCGTGTACTCCCAGAATATCTACCGTTAACAGTTGAAAGGTTCTTTGGCGAATGGAAAGATTACAAGAAAGATAACGCAAGGTTAAAAGAAGAACTTGCACACGTCAGGGTTCACCAGATGATCCAGGATGCGTTGGAAATAAATGGGATTCGAGTCATCGTCAGGGTAATCCCTGATTCAGATGACGAAGAGCTCTTAAAGGTTGCAGGGGAACTCAGTAAACAGGAAGATGTGATCGCCCTGCTTGCAAGTGACTTTGAAGGAGTGAAGATCGTTGCAGCCGCGGGAAAAACTGCGGTTGGGCAAGGAGTGGATGCTGGCAAGATAGTAAGGGAAATGTCCACCATCATCGGCGGCGGAGGTGGAGGCCGTCCGGACATGGCACGTGGTGGTGGGGTCGACGGCACTAAAATTGGTGAAGCACTCGAACATGGAACAAAGCTTATAAGAGAACAGCTTAAAATCTAAGGTTCTCTTTAACATCGTGTGGGTAATGTCAATTTCCCTGCCATTAAGAATATCA
>CAZQWP010000190.1:0-3075 GCA_964597005.1 uncultured Methanosarcinales archaeon
GAAAAAAGATATTAAGTTACCCACTCAATGTGGAGGAGATCCAAAAAAGTAAAGAAAAGCGCAGTAAAAACTGCGCCATTTTATATTTTATTTTTGTTTTAGCGTTTACATCATTGGAGGCATTCCGCCCATGCCGCCCATGCCGCCCATGCCACCCATGCCACCCATTGCTTCTGGTGGCATATCCGGTGCCCGGGTGGATGCGATGACGTCATCGATCCTGAGGATCATTACCGCTGATTCGGCAGCTGCGTTAATTGCCTGTGTCTTGATCCTGAGTGGCTCGACTACTCCCGTCTCCCACATGTCAACCACTTCACCGTTGTATACGTCAAGACCTGCGGTCTTTACACCTTTTTCATGCTGTGCACGCAAATCCATGAGCATGTCGATGGGGTCAAGACCTGCATTCTCTGCAAGGGTTCTTGGAATTACCTCTAGTGCATCTGCGAATGCCTTGACTGCAAGCTGTTCCCTGCCGCTCAATGTCGCTGCATATTCCTGAAGTCTCAGTGCCACTTCAACTTCAGGTGAACCGCCACCTGCCACAAGTTTCTCGTCCTCGATCGCTACACCAACAACGCGCAGTGCATCGTTGAGTGCACGCTCGATATTATCGGTAACATGCTCTGTGCCGCCACGGAGCAGGATGGATACGGCTTTCGGATTGTCACAGCCTGTGACGAACGTCATATTGTCGCCACCGACCTTGCGTTCATCCACAAGTTTTGCATTACCAAGGTCTGAATCAGCGATCTCATCGAGGTTTGTGATGAGATTTGCACCGGTTGCCCTTGACAGTTTTTCCATGTCGCTCTTCTTGAGACGCCTGATGGCAAATACTCCTGCCTTTGCAAGGAAGTGCTGTGCCATGTCGTCAATGCCTTTCTGGCAGAAAACGACATTTGCGCCGCTGTTTGTGATCTTTGCCACAAGTTCCTTGAGCATTTTCTCTTCCTGATCAAGGAAGGACTGGAGCTGGTCCGGAGAAGTAATGGATATCTCTGCGTCAACTTCTGTTTCTTTTAGCTCGATCGCGCTAATGATCAGTGCGATCTTTGCATTTTCGATCTTTTTTGGCATGTTAGTGTGAACACGTTCTTTGTCGATGATCATTCCCTTGATCAGCTTGGAATCCTCTATGCGGCCTCCAACCTTCTTCTCGACCTTGATGTTATCCATGTCAACAACGTTACCATTGGTCCTATCGACAATACTGGAAACAGCATCAACCGCTATGTTTGAAAGTATAATTTTTGATGCCTCGGCACCCTTTCCTGTCATTGCGGTCCCTGCTATGTTGACCAGAAGTTCCCTGTCAGTGACTGTGACGTTCCTGGCAAGTGAATCAAGGATATCGCCTGCCTTTTCGGATGCCATCCTGTATCCAGATGCGATAAGTGTCGGGTGAACATCCTGCTCGATCAATTCCTCTGCTTTTTTGAGGAGTTCTCCTGCGATCACAGCTGCTGTAGTTGTACCGTCACCAACTTCATCGTCCTGTGTCTTTGCGACCTCGACGATCATTTTTGCTGCCGGGTGCTCGATGTCCATTTCCCGCAGGATGGTTGCACCGTCATTGGTGATGACCACATCTCCCATGGAATCTACGAGCATCTTGTCCATTCCCTTCGGACCAAGGGTCGTCCTTACAGCTTCAGCAACAGCTTTTGCTGCCATGATGTTGTTACTCTGAGCTTCTCTGCCTTTTGTTCTCTGGCTTCCTTCTCTTAAAATAAAAATTGGCTGTCCAGCCATCTGTCCTGCCATATATTTTTAACCTCCTGTTATGGTAAATTGAAATGAGTACTATGACGTAGGTCTTTTGTAGATGTTTGTGGTTCTATATAAAAATAGCGATTAAAACAAACGTTTGCACTGGATAAACATATTAAATCCTGAACACAAATACACTACTGGATCATGCCATATACTATATCATCAGATCCGTAGCGTAAAAACGAGTATGAGTAAAAAACTCACTTTAGAAGTGCCTTCGGCGACCGAGCTATATATCGCCTTTTAGTACCTGCTGATGTGAACCTCTGCATAGGCCCTGAATGTGCCTTATGTGCCTTGGATTTCACTACTTTGATCGTTCTTCCTTTTCGTCCTTTTATCTTGACCCATTCTATGCTACCGGTTTTTCCCATTGTAGATCCTCATTTGATAATTTGAATAATTCAATATGTTTCTATTTTAAACAACATATGCATTGATTTTAGCATAAAATGTAATGCTAATAGTTAAACCTTGCGGGGATATCAATCACCTGCTTTTATATAAACCCAACCTATATTACATCTAGAGGGAGTTCCCTTTCAAAAAAACCTCCCTTTGGTCGAATAAAAAATAGGAAGATAATTAGTCAGAGGTGATCCACTTTACCGCATTCTCCATCGTAAAACTGTTAATCGAAACCAATAATGAACTGAAAGGTGTGGTCGATTATCCCGATGATAAACTGATGACAATCATCAAAGAAGTGGGATTTGAATGCAACCTCTGCGGACGCTGCTGTACAAATGAATTCAATGACCATGTGTTTTTGCTTGATAGAGACACTGATTGCATAAAGGATATTGACCCTTCCGCACTCATGCCAGCCCCGTATTATGAGTTCTGCGACCAGAACGGTGAATTTTATGTATCCGGCTATGCCTTAAAGACCGGACCTGACGGCTCTTGTGTTTTCTTGACCCATGGTCGCTGTGAGATATACGATATGCGTCCCGCTATCTGCCGGCTGTACCCCTATATGCTTCACCGGGAAGCCGATGAGAACGGAAATATCGAATGGCGGCAGATAAGCGGATTAAGCGAGCACGGCAACTATCACACAGATATCGATGACGCTGAGTGTGAGCAGATCGTAGACGCTATAAAAAAGTATGAAACTGAATACCTGAATCAGAAGATAAACTTCCTGCTAAAGGTTCAGGAGCATTTCAAAAAGAACGGTTTAAGGCATGTTCAGAGGGTATATGACAGGCAAATGAGAGAGTTCCAGAAAGGAGGGGAAATCGAGGTTTTCGTTTTTTTCGAAGGGGATTTCGAATCCGTGAAACTAAAAAA
>CAZQWP010000191.1:0-3060 GCA_964597005.1 uncultured Methanosarcinales archaeon
CTATCACAAAATGCCAATTGGACAAGCTATCGGGAATTTCTCGATAATTTACAAACAGGGCTACAACTTGTAGTCACTTGTAAGAATCTCCATGCGTAAGAGTGGAGTAGTTCAATTTAGCTTTCCATCTTCGGGTTTCCGGGTGATTTGAATAAGCCTTTTTATTGTTAGTTATTATTGACCACATTGCATGGAGTTCCCTTTGTTCTCCAAGCAGATGGTTACTGCACAGTTTTTCAGGTGGTATGTCCCAGATTCTCATTCATTAACCTGATAATAAATCTTATAATTAAATGAGACTTTTTGGCTGTTTTTGCTCCGGTAGCACAGGAAGAGGCATGGTATTCACAAGAACCGGGCTTTCCACATCTTTGGCACGCTCAAGTACCATTTCCTTTCCTTTTTGGGTGATAGCAAATAAGGGGACTGCTGCTCCAACCTGAGCCAGCGGTTTGATCACATCGCGTATGTTCTTCGATGCACAACCTGTGACAATATCCACATATTCTGCAAGTTTTAGTGCATCTTCCCTGCTAATACCGGTCACATGAGCTGCTATGATCAGCAGGTCAACTCCAAGTTCGGATTCGAGTTCACGGAGTGTCCTTGCAGTACTAGGATCGATGATTGTTACTGCTATACGCTTATATCCAAGTTCAGCAGCCTTTTTAACCCCCCCCACAGGATCGATCTTTGCAGATGAGGGGTTAAGTACAATTCCTCCCCTTTCGCTGATACCATTCATTATACCATCGATGGGTTCGGTTTCAACAAGACCCGAAATCCTTGCACCCATACCCTGCACGAGGCTTGGGTTACTGGTGATCACGGTTCCTGCGCCCTCGCACACTGTCACCGTGGTGTCAAGCATATCCCTCTTAAGACTGCTCATCATTATTTCGGATGCACCAAACCCTACAAAAACCTCGAGTTCTAACTGGCGGTTTTCTGTGAACATGCCAAAATCACTGATCCGAAACTCCATATTTTCCTTGACTTTTTCAGACGTGATTTTTTTAATTCCGCGCATTTTATCGAAAATAGGACACCATTCTATCTGCGGTTCACTAACTTCAACCACTTTGCCATCTTTAACAACAACTCTTGTCTTTCCAATCATTTCCATTACATGCGGCATGATATTACCTCTTTAAAATTAGTTATCCAATGTTGGGATATTTTTTCCAGTGTTCTTTGACGAGCTCATTTCTTGGAACCGGGTCACCGTGTTTCTCCCGTTCATTCATCTCATCATCGAATGCTTCAAACGAGCGGTACAGATACCAGATTCCGTCCTTCTGGTACGACTCAAATACGTTTGGATCCCGGTCTTCATCATTTGGATCAATAGCTTTTTCAAAATACCTGTTATATCCTTCGAGGACCTTTTTGTTTTTCACATTCAAATCTCTTGCAGAGAGATATTTATTGTTTTTGGTTGCTATAGTTTACAACAGGATAAAAAATGATCACAGGGCACTGCGCCTGTCAATGACCTTCTTTGCCTTGCCTGAAGTTCTTGGAATTGTCCCTTTCTCAACCAGTTCCACGTTTGTTCTGATATTGAGTACTTTTTTCAATTCATTTTCAACATGCTTTCGTGCTTCAGCAAGGTCCCTGAGTTCTCCGGTAAACGCATTTTCTTCCAACTCGACCTGTACCGTGATCTCATCCAACCGGTGCTGGCTCCTATCCAGTAAGACCTGGAATTGGTCGGTAATCTCGGGAATGCCTGCAATCACATCTTCAATCTGTGATGGGAATACATTGATACCCCTCACAATAAGCATATCATCTGCCCGCCCGAGAACCCTCGAAATCCGCTGGGTTGTACGGCCGCATGCACATTCGCTTTCAAGAAGACGCGTAATATCACCTGTGTGGTACCTGATAAGCGGAAGGGCTTCCTTGGTAAGCGATGTTAAGACAAGTTCACCTTTTTCGCCTTCTGCAACCCGATCACCCTCCGGGTCAAGGACCTCTACAAGATAATGGTCGCTCCAGATATGAAGGCCGTCCTGTTCCTCGCATTCAAAGGCAACCCCCGGTCCAAACATTTCCGAAAGACCATACGAATCATAGGCTTTTATGTTCAGTGCTTTTTCAAGTTCTTTTCTTGTATTTGATGACCATGGTTCGGCACCGAAGCATCCAATCTTTAATGATAGCTTGTCAAGAATATCGATCTCTTCTGCGGTCTCTGCAAGATAGAGGGCATACGAGGGAGTGCAATGAAGTGCAGTCACGCCGAAATCCTGCATCATCTCAAGCTGCCTGGCAGTGTTTCCGGTCCCGCTTGGAACTGTCATTGCGCCTAATTTTTCAGCACCGTAATGGACTCCCAACCCACCTGTGAATAAACCATAGTTGACCGCATTCTGGAAAACATCGTCCTCCCGGATGCCTACCATCACCAGATTCCTCGCCATCAGGTCAGACCATGTATCTATGTCACCGGCTGTATAACCTACAACAGTAGGCTTTCCACTTGTACCTGTAGAAGCATGAATTCGTACGACATCCTTTTTTAGCACAGCAAATAAATCAAATGGATAGTTTTCACGGAGGTCATTTTTTTGTGTTGAAGGCAGACGCTTTGCATCATCCACTGACGTTATATCATCCGGCTTGATACCAAGCTGGTCAAACTTTTTTTTATAAAATGGGACATTATTGTAGACTCTTGCGACCGTTTTCTTTAAACGCTTAAACTGAAGTTGCCTTAGTTCTTCGGTACCCATTGTCTCATATTTTGGTTGCCAGTATTTCATGCAAATATCTCCGTTTTAGGGGGGTGAATGGACTCTATCTTTAAATGCATTACTGTTTGCAAATACAAATTTCCAGACTATATGGATTTATTCCACTGGTTTTTTTGTTGTTTTATTAAAATCTGAGATTTAGGGACAATGTGACCCGAAATTCATGCACATAAATCCGGATAATGTGTTCATAATGCTTACATGAATGTCCATCCAAATTTTAACTTTTAGCCGATAAGTCCCTTTTCGTAAGATGGGGGATGAAAGGCGTACTATCCGCATACAACATTGAAAGATA
>CAZQWP010000192.1:0-3020 GCA_964597005.1 uncultured Methanosarcinales archaeon
GATTTCATTACGACTGCTGTGGGGAATAACGGACAGCCATTACCCTTACCGCTCCCATGACTGTTAAAAGGATAGACAGTGCAAATATCATCGTGTAGTCCAGATCTCTGGTAAATAGACCTACCGAAATCTCACGCAACACAATAAGGATCGTGGCGTCGATAATATACGTCAGTTTTATCCTCTCATATTTCGAATAGTCGTGAAGCGTCTTAAAAAACTCAATAACAATGAACAGGTTAAGGCTCTTTGTTACTATCTGATAGAATACTATGTCAAGTCCATCACTATTAAGAAGTTGAGGGATGCTGAGAATGATCTGCACCACACCTATCAAAAGGGCAATGAGGAGGATATAAAGAGTGATTATGATAATAAAATTTGTTGATTTCTTGAAAATCAAGTTGTGATCGATGTTAATATTCTTGTTCATATTTTATCTGAAATAATAGGATGTTAAGGTCATTCCTGATAGTTTAACGGACAATTATCTTTCTAGTTATACCTAAAGATTTATTATATATAATGATAAGCTCCATAATTTCTGACATCTATATATTTTATGAAACTTTTTATTATTTTCTGGTTACGCCCATTAATCATTTCTATTAACCGCGGATACACTCACCTCCTGCGGAGTTGAGTGCCTGCTATGCCTGTAGGGCATGCAGGTAACGCCGATAAACGCGGATAATGTATGCGAAATTTGCTCATCTGTGTGTATCTGCGGTTTTTCATAGTTCAAAACCAGAAAAAATAAAAAATCTCTATTTTATAGCATTTCATCCGGAAAGCCAGAAAGTAGGATCAGGCATACCTTTCCAGCCTGTAGTTGAGAAAGATGGTATCAATGAAGAAGATATGAAAAATGAATTATCGGCACTTGCTAAAATGAATTGTTATTGCAGGTCGTCGAAATAGTATGGAAGTGCAGCATTTTCAGGAATCTGGTTCATCAGTTGCAAAAAGTTAGGCTCCTGCATCAGGCAGCTATGCCGCTCACCTTTGAAATAAGAACATTTGCGGATGCGTCTCCAGATATTCTTAAGCGGCTCGTTCTCGATATTACCAAATCCGAACGGTATATATGGGCACGGTTTTATGGAACCCTCAACGCACACATGCATCCAGCGCTGCCCTGCCATACATCCCAGCATCTCACCTTCAAAATACGTGTTCGAGAACATCCTCGGTCCGCCTGGCGTTGAATTAATCCTGTGGTACATATCAAGGATCACTTTGCGGTCATCATCCGAAAGTACCGGGTCTCCCGGCTTTTTCGGGATCGATTCCCACAGGGAAAACTCATGGACTCCCAGCCTTGATGCCAGTTCGTACATATCAGGCAGTTCGTGTATGTTCTTTGATGAAACATGGGTACACATCGTTACCAACAAACCCGCATCAAGTCCCATTTTGATGGCTGCAGTTGCCATTTCATAAGCACCGTCAAGACGCCGCACAGAATCATGTTGTTTCGGATCAGTTGAATAGATACTGATCAGCAGGTTATGTAGCTTTGCCTCCTTTAGCTTTCTGGCATTTTCCGGGGTCATATCTGTTCCCGGCGTGTACATATTGACAATAGCACGGTCCTTGTCCACATAATCAATAAGCTCGAATATTTCTTTCCGGAGCAAGGGGTCACCTTCGGTGAATGTGATAATAACCGCACCCATATCCAGTGCCTCATCGATCGCACGCTTAATGGAAGCCACATTCATATCACCTTCACCACCGCTAACAACACAGTGTTCACAGTTACATCTGCATTCCCTCGTCACCTCAAAGGATACAGTTTCAGGCACATATTTTCCCAGTGCAATCTGGGTTTCAGCAAAAAGCAGTCTGTTAAAGACTTTGCCTGGAATAGGGGGTAGCCATGTTGATGCAATAACCTTATCTTCATAAACAAGCGCTGGCTTTTCATCTTTGAGCGGAACATTGATCTTATTTAAAAATGGTGCACATACAGCGCGCAGGTGTCCGCTCGCTTCCAGTTGCAAAACACCGTTCAAATGCTGCAGTTTGATGGTCAGTCCAGGAATAGAGAGAAGATTAATGTCTTTTTCTTCGCCAGTAGTATACAAAGAACCCATGTTCGTTTTCATTTGAAGACCTCAATAATCAGAAAAACTCAGATTTGTATGTATCCGTATCCTTGCCAATAACAGTTTCGGAAGGATATACAACAATACCCTCATCTGTAATGGCGTAGGGATGCATAACTTCATCGTGTTTTACACCGCGCATCTTAAGAATCTCGATTCCTCTGACCCTATTTCCCCCTACCCTGAATACATGGAGACGAATGACCCCCTCGGAGAGGTACTCTTCCGCGCTGAAACTTTCCGGAATTTTGTGTATCTCACTGGTTATCAGTGTAGTACAATCAAAATTCTCAATATTCTTAATAAACTCCAGGATCATGTGCCTCTCAGTTGCGGGATCCGAGGAAATTTTCAGAGACGTTATGGAATCTATAAAAAGACGTTTTGCACCAATGTCCTGTATCTGTTTATATATTTGCTTGAGAACGTTCTCAATAGTTGCTGATTCGGCGTCAACGAATCCTTCGGTAGGTTTCATGTCCTTAATGTATCGTTCATATGCGATTGGATTTGCTCGCATGATACTCAATTTATGTTCCTTGATAATACGCTCAAGGTCCCAGTTATGACGCCACATATTTCGTATTATCCGTGCCGGGGATTCCTCAAGTGTTATATATAAGCCGGGCTCGTTGTATTTGACAATTCCTTCGTATAAAAACTGTACACCAAAAGTTGATTTTCCTGCCCCAGGTCCGCCTGTCAGGAGAATGACATCGTTTTCAATAAAACCACCTTCGATCAGTTCATCAAGACCAGGGATTGCAGTTGGTATGCGTGTCATCTGAGTCCTCATTCAGAACGATAAGCCATTGTTCTAATTTATAAGATGTAATTTATTATATAATAGACTAATCGAACATGTATGCAATATATTAGAACAACAAACCACTCGTTTTAACGAGTATT
>CAZQWP010000193.1:0-3013 GCA_964597005.1 uncultured Methanosarcinales archaeon
GTTCAAAAACGACATGCTAACAAGGGAAAAATTACCTTAACCGATCACCAATGAACGTTGATAGTATCAAGAAGTGTTTATTATCTGGTTTTTTCGGCAAATCTTGAAAATGCGCCTCGTTATACTCACTTAAGATGGGCAACGATATTTGCTGAAAAATCACATAGACTTTTGGATGCTGTTCTTGATTACGCAGAGATTGATGCAGGTCTTATGGAGCTATTCCAAGTATATCAAAGTCAAGCGCTTGACCCGAATGTGAATCTAAAGAGGTTAATGGATAAATGGAGGGCTTAACCGATCACCAATGAGTGAAGTGTTACCCACAAAATTTTGGGTAGATTCTCTTTTATCTACCCACCACGGATTCCATAGGCGTATCGACTGCTCAAATATATCTATTTGTTACAACAGTTAGTATTTATATGCTTCGACAACATGAGAGGATAATCACCTTTTATCCTCAATTGTATCTGAGGATATTCACGAATATTCCTCTACTTCACACACAGATAATTCACTGCTTCCTATTCAGCAGCGCATCCGCACACTCAAAGCCTGCCACGATTGATCCGTTCATACTCCGCTCCGGATAGTTTGGCTGTGAGAACATACCTGCAAGATACAAACCCGTAACATCGGTCTTTACCGGCAAAACCTTTGACCCGTATCCGGTTTCATATACTGGAGCCGTATCAAGTCTTCGGTACATCCTTGTCCACCTAACATCGTCTCTGGAAAAGTTCGGGAACATCAATCCAAGCCCGGCTATGTAGGACTCGATCACCTTTTCCTCGCTCTGTTCCCACAGGGTGTCGGATTCGTTCTGGAAGTACGCTGTAGCATACACAAGATGTTCCTTATAATCTGAAAGGGGCAAGAAATTAGTATGTTCAATTACAGCGCCAAAAGGCACATTAGCCTTGATGTTCAGCCAGTAGACGTCATCCATAAGCCTGTTCTTCAGCCCGAACAGAACGCATGCAGTGCCCTGGTAATGGACACCTTCAAGCGTATCATGTATTCCAAGCTGCTGCCCGGTGAGGGCATCAAGCACATCCGGCGCAGCAGTCGAGATCACAGCATCGCATTCTATCATCTCGCCACCAGCAACAACACCACGTACAGCATTGTCTTCAATTACAATCTTTGATATCGGGCAGTTTGTCCTGATAGTCCCGCCTGCTCGGACAATAGAGCTTTCAAGTGCCTGCACAAGTGCATCAAACCCACCGCGCATGTATCCTAATTTCTCACCATCTTTCCCGCGGTTCGAACGTATCTGGACACGTCCGAGCAGCCATGCTGCAGATACCCGGCTGGCGTTTGAACCGAACTTGCTTGCAAGGAGCGGTTTAAAGAAGTTCTCGTACACAGAGTTTCCGGCAACCTTCCGGATCCAGTCTGCTGCGGTTATATCATCATAGGGTGCCCTGTCCTTGATGAACTTTGACCGCATGACCAGTATTCCGAGGCGTACAATATCAACGATTGAAAGCGGCGGGAAGCGCAGTATCTCAAAAGGCGTGTTCATTGGATATGCTTTTCCATCAACGAAATATCCTGTGGAACCACGAAGCCATTCCAGCCTCTCACCAAGCCCGAGTTCTTCGATCAATTGAAGGATCTCGGCATCGCTTTTGAAGATGTGGTGGTAGTATTTTTCTATATAATAATCATCAATATGGTAGCTTGCAGCCATGCCGCCCAGGTCGCTGTCCTTTTCCAGGATAATTACTTCATTGGAGCCACATAACTTGTATGCAGAAGCAAGTCCTGCAAGTCCTCCGCCTATTATCACGATTTTCATGGGATTAGCCTCGTTATTTGTTCAAGTAATGGTAAAAGATCATCACACCAAACATACTTGCAACTCCACCTATATAAAATACGTAATTAAGACCCAGAGTATCCATCACCACACCGGATAGGACAGGTGACAGAACCATGCCCACGCTCATTCCAGTGTTGAAAACTCCCATGATTCCACCCATGCCATACTTTTTACCGAGTATTGCTGTGATCGCAGTTGCTGCCGGAATCGAGATTGCACCGCCGATCCCCATGATCATACTCAGGAACAGGAGACTGTAAAAACCACTTGCAAATGGCATTAAGAAAAGCGCTAGTGCTGCAAGGCAGCTGCCTGAAATGATCAGGGGTGTTTTCGATCTCCTGTCTGCAAGTTTCCCAAATGGTCGTTGAAGCAGTGCCATCAAAACGATGTTGAGGGAGAGTATGATCCCGATCCTTAAACTGGAGATGCCCATCATATCCGCAAGAATCGGGAGAAATGCAAGGATTGCACCGATGCCAATGGTGTTAACCGCCCTGTACAGAAAAAGACCCTTTACGACATCATTCCGGAACATTTCCCTGAACGTGGCAGAGACTGCTTTCTTGCCTTTCCCCACAGTACTGCTCTCAGGAAGCATGGCAAGGATCAAGAGAAACGAAAAAAGACTTAACAGACCCATCACATAGAAAACATTGTCCATACCTGCAACATCGTTAATGACCCCACCTATGAAAGGTCCCATTCCCATCCCTAAGAACATGGAGGAGTTGAATGTACCCATGAAAACCCCTTCCTTACCTTTTGGTGCAATATCCCCCACATACGCCATTGCGATCGGCACGACCATTGCAGAAGCAACACCGTGTATTAACCTGACCTCAATGAGTTTTGAAATGGTGTCAGACCAGACGTAACCAAAGGAGGACAGTGTATAGATAAAAAGACCGATAAGCAGGAGGTTCTTTCTTCCGTATGTGTCGGAGAATTTCCCGACAACCGGCATGAGTATGCCTCTTGAGAGGGAAAAAGCCGAAAAGATCACGCCAAGCCAGATGCCGCTCGCTTTAAGGTTCACGGCATAGATCGCCATAAGCGGGGCAATGATGCCAATGCCCAGCATTGCCGCAAAGACCGCAATGAAAAGAACAACAAAGATGCGGGAATGAGATCCATTCTTTGACATGTGTGTCATTACGGATTTGTTTCTATTTTATT
>CAZQWP010000194.1:0-2986 GCA_964597005.1 uncultured Methanosarcinales archaeon
GAAAGATGGTGGAATAATTACGCAAAATAAGCGAAATAATATTAGGATACTACACAAAAAAGCATAAGGCGGTAAAAAGCAGGATTGCAAATCCTAAATTTTATATAAATTCGATTTTAATATCCCCAATGTGTTTATTGATGTTCACAACAAATTGATAAGAACGCGAAACCTCAAAATAATTTACATTATAGCCGCGATAATAATGACATACTGGGCGAGCTGGCTCCCGGATTTTGAAAGTGTGATTGGAATTGATGGGGCAAGAATCAGCTCTGTTGCGGCGTTTGGTCCTTTAAACGGCATGCTTCTTGGACCTTATTGGGGCGCAGCAGTTTCATTTATCAGTATATTTGGGCATGTTTTTACCGGTCAGTTGAATCTGAGTGGTAATCATTTTCATTTAATGACGCCACTTTTTGTGATGCTCTCCTCCTTTGTGGCAGGATTGCTAATCAACAAAAAAGTGAGACCTGCACTGTTGATTTATTGTTCTTTGATTGTTTTGTGGTATTTTTTTGATACTGGCAGGGAAGCCTATCTTCAACCATGGTTCCACATATTGGTTCTTGCAGCATTCTTAATATTTCATCATCTCTTTAAAAACAGGTTGTTGCACGTTACAGTCTACACTTTTATATCATTGTTCTTAATATCACTCATTGCAATCCTTTCGGATCACATGGCAGGGAACATTGTGGCTTTGGTAGTTTATGACCTGCCTGCCAGCTTATTTGAATCGGCACTTTTTATTTATCCCATTGAACGTACAATACTTGCTCTTGCTGCTTCATTTCTCATGTTCATGCTAGTCGCGACGATCCAGTTATCCATGGTGAACAGTAATATAATGGAAGATGATATCGAGCGTGCAAAGATGGAAAGTATTCTGAGCTACGTACAAAAAGATGTAAAAAAGGTACTTGAACAGGAAAAATCCAGAAAATAGGACTTTGCCATAATCACTCTAATTTATCCATAATTTTACCGGCGATATTGAACATCGACTCTGAAAAAGGGTGTTCAGGCTCCTCAAATGTCATTATTTGAGTATCGTTTTTGATTGCCACATCACAACGGCAGGGAATCGTTGCAAGAACAGGTATCCCGAATCTTTCAGTGGGAACGGGTTCAAGGAAATAATTTTCATGACACATATTCTCGATTATACCGCAGGGTTTATCCAGTAATTTATATATTCCATTTACCACATTTTCCGTACATCTCAGCGAGGAATAGACCGGTTTGAGGAGCACAACTACAAAATCAGAGGCTGCAACAGCATTTATTGAAGCAAAATCAACACCCGGGCTAGTATCGAATATTATTACATCCATGCCAGCAGAAACAAGCTCTCTTTTGGCCTTCATGATCATCTGAAGTGCATAAGCCTGCCATTTTCGGTCCTGGCTTGATATTTTCCGAATGGCAGAAATATCCGGGTTTGAGAGCCCGACGTGGAGTTTGCCATTTTCATCGTGACTTTCAACCTTGTTAATCACGTCCATTATGCTGCATTTGCCAAACAGGACATCATTTATCCATTTTTTGGACTTAAAATCAAATGGAGAAAAAAAACAGGTTGCTTTGGAATCAAAATCAAGGAAACAGGCATTTTTGCCTAGTAAGGAATAAGCTGCAGCAAGATTTATCCCAATGCTGGTTTTCCCAGTGCCCCCTTTACAAGAGTGCATTGCTATGGTCATGCACATATATAGTATACTCCGTTTGGTTTGCTATTACCTGTCATGGCATATAATAACATCGTTTTTAATATGGCGAGAACAATAACATTTGTTTGTAGCTTATTTTTCAAAAAAGTATTATTTATCTGCAAACAGATTCAAAGAAACCAATTTTAAAAAATCAAAAAATATATCCAAATTGAATCAGATTAACTTGATTATATAGCACATTTAATTGTTTCAAGACCATCTATATAATCTAATAGTCCGGATGGTCTTACAAAAAATGCACCTAAACGTTCGTCTTTAGTTGCCTGATCCCTCACTGACACTAAAATATACCTTTCTACCCTTTCTGTATTTGTTTACGTGCCCCATCCGGCTTAGTTGATTTAAATAATTGCTTTCAACTGCCCGTTCTTTGTGTGTCATTTTTGCCACATCGTTCGCAGTCGCAGATTGGAGTTCAACAAGGGTCTTAGCAGTGGTGCGCAGGTGATCAGGGAGGGATAAAAGTGTCATCACATCCAGAGACTCAAAAAGAGAATTATCACTGCCATTATTGAATCTTTCTTGAGGTAAAAGCCGATCCAGTTTACCGTTAATTTCTTGCAGAATCACAATTATTTGTTCGAACTTATCAGACTTTGACATTTATTCTCCAATTCTTTTTAGGTTAATGAATTCCGTTTCATTGTTCATCGGTTAAGGAATTTTCTTGCCTGAAAGCTATCGATTTTGTATTAGAAGTCTGCCTCATATTTTGCCCCCTTTACCTAAAATCGACACCTTGTTCCACCTTACATTCTATTAAAATTTTGGACAAATGTTATGGAAATAGATGCAATTTGTCATGATTCCTTACTTAAACGAAGACGCATGAATTCCGTTTATACATTATTCCATTTTTACTATTGAGTACATCTAATTTTTAAATGATAACGATTGTTCAGTGGTTGGAATACTGTTAGTGTTGATTATATTTCTATTTCTAAAAGGCTCAGGTATTGAGAATTCATTTAGATATGTCAGATAAATAGAATTTCTTGTATATATTTTATACCTGAGTAATCTGTATGAAGTTATTCAATGATATAATATTGCTTAATGATATAACATCAAGTATTGGTCAATATCATCTATTTTATTTATTCTTTCCGACTATGAGACTGTCGGAAAAGCCTTGTTTTTCGATATTTCATGTATATGGTCTAAACTTGAAAGGGCGTAGCATACTGATTTAACTTTTAGCCGAGAAGTCCCCTTTTCAAAGGTATTGCAGGCTGTTCTTAAAAAATTAG
>CAZQWP010000195.1:0-2975 GCA_964597005.1 uncultured Methanosarcinales archaeon
CGTCAAAATCAATATCAATCAACTGGTTTTTGTAGGCTGAATAGTTACAAATAGATAATATATAATATAATTAAATATATATATATATGTTGTTTGATGGTATGTCCCCATCAAACCTTTTTTCATCGAT
Organism: uncultured Methanosarcinales archaeon; assembly: GCA_964597005.1. Lineage (GTDB taxonomy): Archaea > Halobacteriota > Methanosarcinia > Methanosarcinales > Methanosarcinaceae > JAFGQV01. The sequence goes on from CAZQWP010000195.1 coordinate 131, forward strand.
AATCATTTAATGCAAGTAAGCATATTTTTCTACATAGGGGGAAATGATACCATTCCGATGAGGATCAAGGTCGCAAACCAAGCACGTTGTATTGGCTGCTATTCTTGCATGATGGCATGTGCAAGAACATATTACGACACGGTATCCCTAAGGAACAGTGCCATCAACATAAAGACAAGTGGGGGAATCGAGAGTGCATATGTCCCCATTGTATGCCATGCATGCAAAGACCCACCCTGTGCTCGTGCCTGCCCAAGCGGAGCACTCACTAAAAGAAAAGGAGGCGGAGTAGTACTCAACAAAGAACTATGCACAGGCTGTGGCCAGTGCATGGATGCATGCCTTGTAGGTGCAATACATTTGGATGGGGAAAGGAAAGCGATTGTTTGCCGACACTGTGGTATGTGTGCAAAATTCTGTCCACATGATGTTCTGGAAATGAGAAAAGTCGAAGACGAAAGCGAAGCAGAAACAGTACCTTCAAAGATAGCAGGTAAGGAGGAAGTGTAGATGCCGGACAAAACCTTTGAAACAGACATATCAAATGTACTGTACATTAACCTTTCAAGTAAAACGTCAAAGGTAGTGAGGCGTCAGGAACTGTATGAAAAGTGTATCGGAGGGACAGGTGTTGCCACAGAACTGATGCTTGAAGAGTTCAAAGAGGGCACAGACGCTTTCTCACCCGATGCCCCCATAATAATGGCAATTGGACCGCTATCCGGTATTTATCCTTGTTGCACAAAAGTGGTTTCAATGTTCAGGTCACCACTTACTGATGAACTTGGAGAATCACATGCCGGAGGACGTCTTGCAATGGCAATGCGTTTTGCAGGATATGGCGCCATTGTGATTACAGGACGTGCGGAGCGACCTGTATATCTTGCAATCCACAACGATGATGTTGCGTTTAAGGATGCGTCTTCGATCTGGGGACTGTCTTCTACTACCGATATCGGAAAGATACTTCGCGCGGTAGAACCAAGTACAGGTAAGCGTAGCATTATCAGGATAGGAGTAGCAGGTGAGACAGGAATCGAATACGCTAATGTAAATGTTGATACATATCGGCATTTCGGAAGGTTGGGACTCGGAGCCGTGTTCGGTGCCAAGAATCTGAAAGCCATTGTGATTTCCGGCGATAAGGAAGTAAATGTTCCAGACAAAAATATATATAATGATGTATATAAAAAACTATACAATCAAATTGTTAGAACTGACCTGATGGAGAAATACCACAATCTCGGAACATCCGAAAACATACTTCCGTTGAACGAGCTAAGTGGTCTTCCGACCAGAAACCTTCAGCAGTCCTTTTTCGAATATGCTGATACCATTTCTGGCGAGAAATTTGCGGACAATTATCTTATCAGAAAAATTTCTTGTGCCCATTGTCCGATTGGGTGTATACATATTGCTATGCTAAAAACAGCATTTGCGCCATCACATGAATTTGAAGTGATACATGTTTCATACGATTATGAACTCTTGTATGCTCTGGGTAGCAACCTTGGCATATTAACTCCAGAAGGAGTCCTGGAATTGATCGACCGCTGTGAACGCTACGGAGTTGATATCATCAGTATGGGAGTTGTACTTGCCTGGGCAACTGAGATGTCAATGCAAAAACGAATTTCATCTGATGATACACAGGGAGTTTCGTTAAAATGGGGTGACATCAAAGGTTATCTTCGTGCAATTGACCTTGTCATAGAATCACCAAACGAGTTTTATTCTGCGCTTGCCAAGGGAGTGGTCTTTGCATCAGAAAAATATGGAGGTGAAGAGTTTGCAATACAGGCAGGCGGGCTTGAAATTCCGGGGTATCACACAGGTATAGGGAATATTATAGGGCTAACTGGAGGAGTAAGGCACTCGCACCTGGACAATGCGGGATACAGTGCCGACCAGAAAGCATTTAAGAATGGGCTTTCGGACGAAGAGATTATTGATCTCCTGATCTACCAAGATGATCTGCGAGGAGTTCTTAATTCACTTACCATCTGTTTGTTTTCACAGGCCATATACACCTACGACACTATAATAGAGGCACTTGAAGCTATTGGTATTAAGAAGTCAAAAAATGAACTTATGAAACTTGGGAGGGACATTTTCATGGCAAAATACGAGCTGAAGCGAAAGTTCGGTTTTAGTCTTGATAATGTGAAATTTCCATCCCGCTTCTTTGAAACAGCCACAACTAATGGCATGATTGATGAAGAAAGAGTTCAAAAAGCACTTGGGATGTATAGAGCCAAACGAGGGATATGATTGCCAGAAATAGATATAGGAAGCAATAAAAGGTGATTGTTTGGAAGTGATGGGTTTATGTACGATTTGCGGCAGGGGCAAAAAATTGTTCACCTGCCCCCTATGTGGAAGATTGGTGTGCGGGCAGTGCATGGATGCATCAACTGGAATATGCAGGCAGTGCTCGCGTGGAAGAATAGACGGTCCTCAAACAGAGGTCGCATTTCACTGAGAAACTTAAGACATAATTGCTGATGAGTGACATTTGATCAAAGCCTGACAAGATAATCCTTGCCATCTCTTGTGGCTGCAGAAAGTGTATTGTCTGCTATCATCTGATTTATCTTGGCATCGATTTCATCTGAATCATATCGTGTGGAGAGAAGGCTCTTGACAATGTTTCTTTTTATTTCGGCATCATGAGGCATGTACATCAGTATATTGCCCTCCAGCCTGTCCTTTTTGTCAGCAGGTTTTGTTGACGATGATGTGGATGATAGCACTGGTTGTGGTGTTCCAAAAGCAGGAACATCAGGACTTTGACTTGACTTTCAAAGAAGAGGTTAAAATCTATATCAACATGCCCAATGATTAT
>CAZQWP010000196.1:0-2948 GCA_964597005.1 uncultured Methanosarcinales archaeon
TTGTATGCGGATAGTAAGCCTTTCATCCCCCATCTTACGAAAGGGGACTTCTCGGCTAAAAGTTAAGAAAGAAGTGAACTGCCACTGATCTGAAATTTCAGTGGCTTCCTTCTTTATTTTATTAACCATCAATCACAAAATTGTAGAGTTGATGCTGAAATCCACGATGCTAAATACATCGTGGTTTTATTTTTTGTTTACTTTTTTATCTCCTTTTCAGTTTCCAAAACTTTCAGAGCTATTTTCATCACAGAATCAGGGTTAAGAGAAATAGAATCGATGCCTTCTCTTACAAGAAAATCCGCAAATTCCGGAAAGTCACTTGGTGCCTGACCACAAAGTCCGCTATGCTTGCCATTCTTTTTTGCTCCCTGAACTGCCATGGAAACTATTTTCTTGACTGCTTCGTCTCTTTCATCAAAGGATTCAGCAAGTATCTCTGAGTCTCTGTCCACACCAAGGGTCAACTGGGTAAGGTCATTGGAACCTATCGAAAAACCATCGAAGTATTTACTAAACTCATCAATCAGGAGGACATTGCTTGGAATTTCACACATGACATATACTTGCAAACCGTTCTTTCCTCTTTCCAGACCATTCTTTTTCATTTCAGCAAGTACTCTTTCCGCTTCTTCTATACGTCTGCAGAATGGTATCATAAGGATAAGATTTGTAAGCCCCATTTCATCCCTGACATTTTTCATGGCTTTACACTCAAGTGCAAAGCCTTCTCTGTACCGTTCATCATAGTAGCGGGATGCTCCTCTAAACCCTAACATGGGGTTGCTCTCATCTATTTCAAAATATTTCCCACCGAGCAAGCTTGCATACTCATTCGACTTGAAATCACTCATACGAACAACCACAGGTTTTGGATAAAAAGAAGCTGCAATAGTCGCTACGCCCTGGGAAAGTTTTTCAACAAAATAATCCTCTTTATTTTTGTATCCGATTGTAAGTTTTTCAATTTCAACAAGCACACTTTCGTCTTCCACCCTTTCAGGGTGTATCAGTGCCATTGGATGGACCTTGATGTAACTTGTGATAATAAACTCAAGTCTTGCAAGACCAATACCATCATTGGGAATCATTGAAAGCGCAAAAGCTTCTTCAGGATTTCCAAGATTCATCATTATCTCAGTCTTTGTCTTTCCTATTCCTTTAAGGTCAACGGTCTCTATGTGAAAAGGAAGTATGCCCTCATAGACCCTTCCAATATCCCCTTCAGCACAACTTACTGTAACTTCTATTCCAGTTTTTAACTTTTCAGTGGCATCCTCAGCACCAACAACAGCTGGAACCCCGAGTTCACGGCTGACAATTGCTGCATGACATGTTCTTCCACCTTTATTGGTGATGATTGCAGATGCCCGTTTCATAATTGGTTCCCAGTCAGGAGTGGTAGTATGAGCCACCAATATCTCTCCGGGTTTAAAAGAAGAGAGTTTGGATACATCTACAACCACACGTACTTTACCAGCTGCTATTTTATCGCCTACACTTCTACCCTTAACTATAATTGACGACTTCTCATCAAGGTAATAAGTCTCAAGAACATCTTTTCTTTTTCTGGACTGCACGGTCTCTGGTCTTGCCTGTACAATGAAAAGCTCATTCGTGTTGCCGTCCTTTGCCCATTCGATATCCATAGGCACGGACATGCCTTTCTTTTTAGAATAGTGGTCCTCGATGATGACAGCGTATTTTGCGAGAAGGAGAATCTCATCATTGTTGATACAGAACCTTCTCCTTTCTGCTTCCGGAACATCTACATTACGGGTAAGTATGCGGGAATCTCCGCGTCCATATATCATTTTAATCTCTTTGCTGCCTGATTTTTTCTGAATGATGGGGTTGTATCCTTTTTTTAAGGTTGGCTTAAAGACATAGAACTCATCCGGATTGACAAGACCCTGCACAATATTTTCTCCAAGACCGTATGCCCCTGTTATGAAAACCACATCTTCAAATCCTGTTTCGGTGTCAATGGTAAAAATAACTCCACTGGATGCAAGGTCTGAACGTACCATTTTCATGACCCCTATTGATAGGCCGACCTTGAAATGATCGAAGTTGTTGTTCACGCGGTAGGATATAGCCCTGTCAGTAAAAAGTGATGCAAAGCACCTATTACATGCATCCTTTAACGAGTGATAACCGTGTACATTGAGATAAGTTTCCTGCTGGCCTGCAAATGAAGCATGTGGGAGGTCTTCTGCTGTTGCAGAACTGCGAACTGCCACATCTAGATCCATTTGATCGTATTTTTGGCCCAGTTTGTCGTAAGCTTCTTTTATCTCGTTCCAGAGATCATCCGGGATTTTAGCATCGAGTATTATGTTCCTTGCCTTTTTCCCTCTTTCAGCAAGGTCACTGACATTTACTATATCTAATTTTTCCAGAGTATTCTTGAGTTCGTCAAGCACACCAGCAGATTCTAAAATATGCCAGTAAGCCTCTGAAGTTATCGCAAATCCGTTGGGTATTTTGATGCCTTTATCTGTCAATTCCCTATACATCTCTCCAAGTGAGGCATTTTTACCTCCGACAAGAGGAATATCGTCTATACTTATCTCTTCAAACCATCGAATATATTTTCTAGTTCCCATCATTAAACCCCCTATATGAAAATTAATTATTTTTTAGATATTAATATTATTGTTTTCCAAAAGTAATATATTTTTTGGGAACCACACTTTGAACAGTGAACTACTACCCTCTAAATAGGTTGGCTTCCTGCTTCATTCTTTGAACCATTGTTCACAAGTCCACAGGCTCACCCCCTCGTTCCGAAGATGCCAAATACCATTAACAGGCTGTCTCAAAACTACATTTAATTCTACAATTAGAATAATATATTCTACTAAAAGGTTAATTTATAACTTAATTTAGAAAAAATTTCTAATCTTAATTTAAAATCAACAATGTCCATTATCCAATTGTAGAAA
>CAZQWP010000197.1:0-2935 GCA_964597005.1 uncultured Methanosarcinales archaeon
TGGTTCAAAGAATGAAGCAAGAAGCTCCATGCGTAAGCGTGGAGTAGTTCACCTTATCAGACCTTTCACTGCTTGACAAGACAATTGCTTTCTTGATCCTTATGTATGCCCTTTTCAGGAAAAGAACCAGCATATCAATGCACGGCAAAATCGCGGGTATTGCATTTTTCCTTGCTGTACCCTCCATTATCTACATGCTTTACTCGGCTAGCAAGGGTCTTGCCCTTCATAACTACGGTTTCATACTCATTCTGCACAGGCTACTTGGTATCGTCACAATCTTCTTTGGGATCCTGTTTGTGGGCAACCAGTGGAAGTGGAAAAAGAAAATCCACATGGACCTCGGGCTTCTATGCTGGGCAGTGACTTTCATCCTTGGGACCACGGTATATCTGTTGCATTATGGTTTCATTTCCCCTTAAAACTAGTTCGAAATTTCTAAATAAAGTATATGATTGCTAAGAAATTCGAGAATTCCAATAAAAAGATCAGTCTACAATTGGTGATGCATCCTTATCAAATGGATTAGTTCTCATTGAAAGTGAGAACAGGTAAGGATAATTGGTTTTCATATATTTCATGTATAAAACCCACTCAATTGCAAGCAAACTGTATACCCTCCTGATATCTACGGAAAGATGATTAATATCCGTATCCGGGAGGGATGAGAAATTATCCCTGAACTCAAGTTCTTCTGCAAGATGAAAAACAGCTCTTAGAAGTTCGGTAAAGACTTCATGCTCAAGCATGGTGGGATTCTCGAGAAGGAGAACAAGAAAATTTCTTTTGTCGATCATGAAAATACGCAGATCTTCAAGATCCACTTTCTTTATATCGATATTATAATCATAGTTTTTCAGATACTTGATAATATTAACAAATTCTTTATCTAGCAAGTCATTTTTAATAATTATATATTTTCTGACACTATCAAGTTCCGGGTCTGCATTGGAGATCAATGCCAGCAGTTTCGTTCCGACCTCACTGAAAAAAATTCCTATTATCATATTCAGTTTTTCTAGTTTATTCCGCTTATCCATTTCATTCAGTAAATGGTGTATGATCATGGATACCAGAAGAACTTCAATGGGAACAAATGCTATATCGCCTAATAGATAGATAAAAATGTGATGGCTATCCTGAAATATTAGATAGTGGAAAGAATAGGTGATAACAGACAGGATTACCAGCGCTACGCCAAAAGCTATATATTTAAATTGTGTGCCCATATTGCTCCCTATCTTTCATTAAACTTAATCTAAATAATATTATCGATTCAGAGAAATCCAATCCGGACAAAAAGGCAAATCAAACGACAAAACATTTATTTTACATATCACCTCAAAACTATAGCATACTGCTGTAGTTCAGTTCAATTTCTTCAAAGCAGTTGTTTGATATACAACCTCGCGTAACATAACGATATTTATTATATCGTGCAAATCTAAAATAATAAAAAAGTATGGGTGAAAAAATGCAGTTAAAGGTACAGCCTCTTGATATCAAGGTCGGTAAATACAAAGTAGTCCTCAACACAGTCGATTCAAAGGAACTTGGAGTCAATGAAGGGGATCGCGTACGCGTCAAGGACCATGAAAGCCTTACAGCTATCGTAGACACCACCACGGACATGATCGCACCCGGTATGATAGGAATTTATCATGAAGTGCAAGAACATCTCAAGAGGGAATGGACCGAAACCGTGGAAGTAGTGCCGGCAACACGTCCGAAATCCACCAAGGTTATCAAGAAGATGATGAACCGGGAAAGGCTGAATCAGGAGGAGATATTCTCTCTTGTGAAGGACATTGTTGACGAGAGTTTAAGCGACGTCGAGTTATCCGCATTTATCACAGCATCCTATATGAATGACCTGAGCGACGACGAGACCGAATGGCTCACCCGTGCCATGATCGATACCGGTGACCGGATTGAGTTCGATACCCATCCGATCATGGACAAGCATTCCATCGGAGGGGTACCAGGCAATAAGATATCCCTGCTGGTTGTTCCCATCGTTGCTGCAAATGGTCTCATGATCCCAAAAACAAGCTCAAGGGCCATAACAGGTGCAGGGGGGACATCTGACCTGATGGAAATCCTTGCACCTGTGGAGTTCGATTCAAGCGAGATCAAAGAGATGACCGAAAAGGTCGGTGGCGTGCTGGTGTGGGGTGGGGCTACCAACATCGCGCCTGCGGATGACAAACTTATCAAGATCGAGTATCCGCTTTCAGTTGATCCCCACTGCCAGTTACTGGCATCCATCCTTGCAAAGAAAGGTGCCGTTGGTGCAGATTACGTTGTGATCGATATACCCACGGGTCTGGGCACCAAAATAGAGAATGTCCAGGAAGGTAGGAAGCTTGCCCGTGACCTGATCAACATGGGTGAGCGTCTGGGCATGACCGTGGAATGTGCACTGACATATGGTTCATCCCCGGTGGGCCGGACCGTGGGTCCTGCACTTGAGGTTAGAGAGGCATTGAAAGTGCTGGAAACCATGGAAGGCCCGAACAGCCTGATTGAAAAGAGTGCGGTCCTTGCAGGCATCCTGCTTGAGATGGGGGGAGTGACAGCAAAGGGGCAGGGACATGACCTTGCACTTGAAACCATCCGGAACGGGAAGGCGCTTACGAAACTGAAAGAGATAATAGAGATACAGGGCGGCGACCCGAATGTCACTCATTCTGATATCGTGGTTGGGGAACATACAGCTGAACTGCGCGCTCCGACCAACGGATATATCATCGAGTTTGACAACAAGCGACTGGTCGAGATTGCAAGGCTGGCAGGTGCACCAAATGATAAGGGTGCAGGCGTGATAATCCACAAGAAACGCGGGGAATTGGTTAAAAAAGACCAGCCGATCCTGACTATCTATGCAGAAAAGGATTGGAAGCTCAGCAATGCGATATCAAGTGCCAACCGTCAG
>CAZQWP010000198.1:0-2878 GCA_964597005.1 uncultured Methanosarcinales archaeon
TATATATTTTATAAATATATAGTCCGAGTTAATTCGACTGGAGGGAGATTTTTCTCGTTTGATATTTTTCGTTTTAAGGCTGCGTTCTTGTCTTGATATTTTTTGGTGATCAGTTAATAATTAATCAATCCGATATTGTCCTTCTTGATCACCTGGTCATAGTTCTTATATCCAAGGATGTCGGCTATCATGTCTGTGTGTTTGCCTTTAATCCTGTCCAGTTCTTCTGATGTGTAGTCAGTGATACCTTTGGCAAATACCTTTCCTTCACATTCAAGTTCCACGATATCGCCCCTGTCGAAAGCGCCTTTGACATCAATAACGCCGGATGGCAGGAGGCTCATTCTTTTAGTTATGGCATCCCTTGCACCGGCATCCACAGTGACCTTGCCTGCTGCCCAGGAAAGGATTATCCAGCGCACCCTGTTCTTGTGCACGTCGTCTCCTGCAAGGAAGAGGGTACCTATATTCTCGCCCGCAAGTATCCGTTGCACAGCATCATGGATGTTGCTGTTTGCGATCACCATGTGGCAGCCTGACATGCTGCATATCTTTGCAGCCTCGATCTTGGTTCTCATCCCACCCACTCCTTTCGTGCTCGTCGGGCTGCCGCCGTAGCTTTCTATCTCAGGTGTGATCTCCCTGACCGTGCTCAAGAGCTTTGCATCCGGGTTCTTTTTAGGGTTTTTATCATATAGTCCATCAATATCAGAAAGCATGATCAGCAGGCCAGCCTCGATCTTGCTGGCGACCATGGCTGAAAGCTTATCATTGTCCCCGAAGGTTGCCTCAATCTCGTTTACGCAGGTAGAGTCGTTCTCATTGATGATGGGTATAACACCGTAATCCAGAAGCGTTGAAATGCTGTTACGCAGGTTCAGGTAGGTCAGCCTATTCGAAAAGGACTGGTATGTGAGGAGTATCTGTGCAACATTGAGATTGTATTTCCCGAATGCTTTTCTCCATTCCTGCATAAGAACGCTCTGACCCACTGCTGCTGCAGCCTGACGCAGGGGGATTTCCCTTGGTCTGCAGTTGAGATCCAGCAGGTCAAATCCGACCCCTATGGCTCCCGAACTCACAATAATTACTTGCTTGCCCTGTTTATGCAATTCAAGAACATGGGAGGCGATCCTGTCCATGAACGTACCGTTCAGACTGCAGTCATCCTGTGTGATGGAGGATGTCCCAATCTTTATGACGACCTTATTAATATCCGCCAAAAGTTGTTTCCTGTTGATCAAAACCTTTGCCTCTTCCTTTTTTTAGATGTGCAGATTAGCCACTCACATCCCTATATGCCGTGTCCAGTTCTTTATGCGTGAACTCCTTTGCATCGGGACCTGCATAATCTTCAACCACATCACCGTTACCCATGAGGACGTATTTGTAGATCACGAGTCCCTCAAGACCTACCGGACCCCGTGCATGTATCTTGTTGGTGCTGATGCCGACTTCGGCTCCTTTGCCGTACCTAAAACCATCGGCGAACCGGGTAGAAGCATTGACCATGACACTGGAAGAGTCCACAAGGTTGACAAACTGTTTGCGGCTCACTGTGTCCCCGGTGACGATGGCATCGGTGTGATGTGAACCATAATTGTTGATATGGTCGATGGCATCATCAATGGAATCAACTACCTTTACCGAAAGGACGAGGTCATTGTATTCAGTGCTCCAGTCCTTATCGGTGGCCTTGAATACCGCTTTTAGCGCCTTTATCCCTTTTACGATGTCGTATGAGCGCTCGTCGCAGCGCAATTCAACGCCTGCATCAAGATACCTCTGTGCCATTTTTGGCAGGAAGGTTCCTGCAATGTCCCTATGCACAAGCAGTGTCTCCATGGCATTGCAGACAGCAGGGTACTGTACCTTTGAATCAAAACACACATCGTAGGCTTTGGCGAGGTCTGCCCTGTTGTCCACATATACGTGGCATATCCCGTCGGCGTGTCCGAGTACCGGGATACGTGTGTTGTCCTGTATGAATTTCACGAAGGCATTGGAACCCCTTGGAATGAGAAGATCGATGTAGCTGTCCATTTTCAGGATGTCCATGACCTCTTCCCTAGTTTCCATGAGCTGGAACGCCCCTTGGGAGATCCCTTCTATCTCTTCGATGGCTTCTACAAGCACGTCGAAGATTGCTCGGTTCGTCCGCTTCGCTTCGCTTCCGCCTTTGAAGATCGTGGCATTGCCGCTTTTGAGGCACAGGGACATGATCTGCGGAACTACATCCGGGCGTGATTCGAAGATTACTCCTATTAAACCGATCGGCCAGCTTACCTGATACAGGTTGAGCCCGCGGTCTAGTTCAAGTGCCTGCAGAGTCCTGCCCACCGGGTCGTCCAGATTTATGACATCTATTATGCTAGCAATCATACCCTTAATCTTGTTATCGTCCACTTTCAGCCGGTCCACCAGCGCCCGGGACAGTTCTCCCTTCTCGCACAGTTCCTGCGCATCCAAAAGGTCTGCTGCATTTGCCTCGATTATCAGTTTTCGCTGCCTGTCCAGTGCCAGCGCCATGTTCTCAAGCGCCATGTCCTTGACATCCGTGGAAACACTTGCAAGCCCGATAGCTGCCTTTTTAGCAGCCTTTACTTTTGATTCGACATCTTTCGCCATATTTTATTAGCACCCACTGAATATCACATTAAAAATTGTATTTTTATATTAGATGATTTTACTGTATAAGCAGTTAGCAGTTTACTCCGATTTTTGGATTTCTTACAGATATACCTGTCGATGATTGGGTGGAGTGGGGTCAACTCTGGGTGTTATTGATTTGTCGAATAAGAAAGAGCGATTACTCGCTCTCCTTCTTCTAAGAACGGAGCGTGCGACTTTCACCGCACTCCGCTCAAGCATTCTATAA
>CAZQWP010000199.1:0-2868 GCA_964597005.1 uncultured Methanosarcinales archaeon
TCTATATTTTACACATTGCACAAAATGATACTGCAATGAATATACAGAATGGCTCACCTTGCTAAGATTGTGTTGCATAGTAAACAACATTGTCATGTAACTATAAATATGTTATCTTTCAATGTTGTATGTGGATAGTACGCCTTTCATCCCCCATCTTGCGAAAGGGGACTTCTCGGCTAAAAGTTAAAATCCATTTATTTTTTTTAAATGTTCTGCGATCCGCCCGGCGAGATGTTTGCTGATACCTTTTACCTGCATCAGTTCCTCAACTGATGCATTCCCGACCCTGTCCACTGACCCGAAATGATCGATAAGTGCACGTTTTTTTAGCGTACCAATTCCATGGATGGCGTCAAGTTCCGAGTGTGTCAGTCTTGCCGTGCGTTTCCGCCTGTGTGACGCTACTGCGAACCTGTGGGCTTCGTCCCGTGCCTGCATGAGTAGTTTCAGGGCGCCTGATGTGCGCGGAAGGATTATTACCTGACCTACGCCTTTTTTTGGCGTGATAATATGCTCATACCGCTTTTCAAGACCGATGAGCGGGATATCCAGAGCCAGTTCCTTCAGCGATCTCTGCGCAGCGCTGACCTGCCCGGGTCCCCCGTCGATAAGTATCAGGTCAGGCATGGGTTCCTGCTCCCTCACAAGACGGGCATACCTGCGTGAGACGACCTCTGCGATCATTGCGAAATCATCCATGCCAGTTACGGTCTTGATATTGAACTGCCTGTACTCGCTGTTTACGGGCAGACCGTTCTCAAAGACCACCATCGAGCCGACAGCATCAGTACCGGATATGTTGGAAATATCAAATGCCTCGATATGATGGGGTAATGTTCCAAGGGACAGGACATCTTTTAGCTGCGTAAGTGCTTCAAGAGCAGTCTCATGAGGCTTGCCCTTTAATTGCGCCTGTTTCATGGACATTTCGGCATTTCTGGCAGCCATGTCCAGGAACTTGCGCTTATCGCCCTTCATTGGCACATGGATGCGGACATGTCTTCCACTTTTGCTGGCAAGCCACTGCATGATAAGCTCTTTTTCCGGGATATCGTACTGTACCGCGATCTCAGGAGGAACAGGTGAGTCTTGGTAGTACTGCTTGATGAATTCCGAAAGAGCTTCCGGGATTTCCGCAGTGCCGCGTGTAAGTGCGAAATCTGCCCTGCCCATTAGACTTCCGTTCCTGATGTAGAACAACTGCACATACACTGTGTTCTCGTCCGCGGCTGCTGCTATCACATCCCGGTCATCTGCCCCTGCGGTTGCTGTCTGCTGGCTGGAGAGGCTTTTGATCGCCTCTATGTTGTCACGCACCATTGCAGCAGCTTCATATTCCTGTGCTTGTGCAAATTCAGCCATTTTCTGTTCTAGTTCTTTTAACAGCCTTGCTGTATCTCCCTCCAGAAAACGGACAGCTCGCATGACCTCCCTATTGTATTCTTCTTCACTGACCGCTCCGATGCAGGGTCCTGGGCAGCGTTTGATATGGAAGTTCAGGCAGGGGCGCGATGCCTTGCCATTGATCGGCTTCCTGCACTGCCGTATCCCGAATATCCGGGAGATGATGTCAAGCGTCCTCCTGATGGGTTTTACACTGGTGTAGGGACCGAAATAGAGGGCACCGTCCATTAACCTGCGGCGCGTGAGGTATATCCTCGGGAACCTTGAATTGACCGTGACCTTGAGGGAGGGATAGCGCTTATCATCCCTTAATCGGACATTGTAGCGGGGCTTATGCTTCTTTATGAGGTTCGCTTCAAGGACAAGTGCATCGACTTCCGAGTTCGTGATGATGTATTCCAGATCAGCAATGTGCCTGACCAGTGTCCGTGTCTTTGGTGACAGGTGTTTCTGGTTCTGGAAATACTGGCGCACCCTTTTTTTAAGGGACCGCGCTTTTCCGACATATATCACGTTGTCGGATTCATCCTTCATCAGGTAGACACCGGATGCACCCGGTATCTGTGAGAGATCAATAGCCATTTCCACCTAACTTTTTATGATTGTCTTCAATTTCAAAATTGCATCAAAATCCGTTTGCAGAAGGTGATTTATTTTGCTTTGCATAAGTGACATACCGCCGTCTACAAGACAGCAGCCTACTGCTTCACTGACGTTCCAACGAACATCTCCACAGGCGTTAATTCGAGCATGTCCTGCCCTACTTTCTGTAGTATATTGATTGCAGCATTAATGTCCCTATCCATCTCTAATCCACAGTGAGAACACTTATGTGTACGTACTGAAAGAGATTTGGGAACTTTAATACCACAATTACTACAATTTTGAGTCGTATTTCTTGGATCAACCAATTCCACTACTTTACAAGCGTACTCTGCTTTGTGTTTCGTGAATTGAATTAATTGATTCCATCCTGCATCAGATATACTTTTTGCAAGACGATGATTTTTCACCATATTTTTCCTCGAAGGGACCACTTCCAATTAGTATCAGTTTTCTTACATATCCGGGATGAAGGGCTGCAAAAATAAAACATAACCACGCACCCCATGAATGACCCACCAGTGTTACAGGGAGTTCTCCATGCGTTTTCAGGATGGTCTGCAATTCCTGAACCTGTTCATCAATGGATGCAGATGTTTGGAGGGGTTCTAAAGTACCACATACTGAAGCCAGTTCCCTTGCCACAGGTGCCATTTCCCCTGCCGCGCCCGGACCACCGTGAACGACAGCAACAGAAAAGGGCGCGCTTCCGTATTTTCTCAGATCTTCCATTTCTATGTTTGATATCAGATCTCATTTTAGTTGAGGGTTTTGGATATTCAATAGGTTCGAACAGATTCGAAGTTTAACTTGTAAGCCGAGAAGTCCCCTTTCGTAAGATGGGGGATGAGAGGCGTA